>NZ_QHHV01000023.1:0-75340 GCF_003947245.1 Actinoplanes sp. ATCC 53533
GGTGAACGAGCTGGAGGACCGGCGTGACCTGCTCGCCATGAAGCTCTCCGAACTCACCGGCGCCAGCACGGCGAAGCGGGAGAACGGCGGCATGGACGTCTACATCGGCGGTTCCAACTTGGTCAGCGGGACCTTTGTCCGTGAGGTGACCTGCGTCGGCGTGGAGCGGCTGGTGGATCAGCTGGACGTGACGGATCCGCTGAACCTGGCGGATCCGTTGTTCGTTCCGGCCGGCGCCGGGGTGAAACTGGTCTGGAAGGACGACGTCAACCCCGCCGACATCGACAAGACGGCGATCCAGGCCGGCGGCACGATGGGCGCGGCCCTCGACACGATGACCGCGATCATCCCGGGGTTGTCACGCGATCTGACCTCGATCGAGAACAAGATGATCGACAAGGTGAACGAGCTGCACCGCGCCGGCCACGCCAAAGGCATCGCCGCTGCTGAGCCCAACGACCCCGCAGACCCCACCGACGACGCCGTCGCCGGCGTCACCGGCCTCGACTTCTTCGGCCGTGCGGACGACGGTTCGGTCATCGTCCTGATCACGAATCCGGACCACGTGGCGATCTCGGCGAACACCGGCACGATGGACAACTCGGTGGCCGAGCAGATCGCCGACATCGGTGACCTCGGCGACGGGCCGGACCGGGACTACCAGTCGATGATCGGGCGGCTGGGGGTCTCCTCGCAGGGCGTGGCCCGGCGCGCCGAGATCCAGAGTGTCGTGACCGAACAGGTCGACGCGGCGCGCGAGGGCCAGGCCGGGGTCAATCTCGACGAGGAGATGACCAACCTGCTCACCTACCAGCGCGGGTACGAGGCCGCGTCCCGGGTCCTGACCACGATCGATTCGATGCTCGACCAGCTCATCAACCGCACCGGTCTGGTCGGAAGGTAAGGGGTAAGTCATGGTTGCCGGCAGAGTCACCGAGAGCAGTATCCATACCAGGGTGCTGGCCAATCTTCAGCGCAACCTCGCCAAGGGCGCGCAGATCCAGGACCAGTTGTCGAGCGGCAAGCAGCTCAACCGGCCGTCGGATTCGCCGGCCGGCACGGTCTCCGCGCTGCAACTGCGCGCCGAGACCCGGATGAGCCAGCAGTACACCCGCAACGCCGACGACGGCCTGGGCTGGCTGGGCACCGTGGAGGACACCCTGGGCAGCGCGTCGGTTCTGGTCAACCGGGCGCGCAGTCTCACCGTGCAGGGCATGAACACCACCACCAACGGGACCTTGGCGAACGACGCGCTGGCCAGCGAGATCGATCAGATCCGGGACGCGCTGATCGCGGGCGCGAACACCAGGTATCTGGACCGTCCGGTCTTCGGGGGCAACACGTTGGGCGGGATCGCCTACACCCCGCAGGGCGAGTGGAAGGGCGAGGACTACGACCCGGCTCCGGCCTTCGCCGACACCACGAGCGTGACGCGGACCGTCGGCTCGGGCGCCAAGGTGCGGGTGGACCTGACCGGCCCGGAGGCGTTCGGGGACAACTCCACCCCGGCAGGGCTCTTCAGGGTGCTGGAAAGCATTTCCCAGCACCTTCGGGCCGGCGACAACGCCGCCCTGGGGACCGATCTGACAGCTCTGGATGTATCGGGTAATCAGCTGAAATCAGCTATTTCGGAGATCGGATCCCGATATAATCGGATTACCCAGATGAAGGATTCCGCACAGGACCGGTTGTTGTCCGTGACGTCGCAGCTGTCCGACATCGAGGACATCGATCTGCCGAAGACCATCATGGAAATGCAGCTCCAGCAAACCTCGTACCAGGCCGCTCTGGCCGCCAGTGCCAAGGTGATCCAGCCCTCGCTCATCGACTTCCTGAGGTGACCATGACTACTCGCACCGCGTCCCGACCGATTGGGGCAACCGTGACCGACGCCGCGCTGGACATGCCGATCATCGACATGGCCGTACCGATGCCGGGGTTTCCCGCGCACCAGCAGTTTGTCCTCGTCCGGCTGCATGACGAGGGCCTGCTCTACGCGTTCACGTCCATTCATGACCCGGAGCTCCGCTTCCTGGTCGCCCCGCCGGAGCCGTTCTTCCCGGACTACGCCCCGGAGATCGAGAACGAGGTCTTCGCGGCGCTGAACACCAAGGACCCGGACCGGCTCCTGGTCATGGTCGTCATCACGGCCGGCGTCAACGAGACCACGGCGAACCTGCTGGCCCCGATCATCGTCGACCGCGACAGCCACCGGGCGATGCAGGTGGTCCTCAGCGACAGCAAGCTGCCGGTCCGCGCCATCATGCGCAAGGACTTCTGAGTACGGCGTGCCCGGCCCGGTGTCCTGTCCACGGATGGCGAAAGGACTGCCACGATGCTCGTGCTGACCAGGAGGGCCGGCGAGAGCGTGATGATCGGCGACGACGTCGTCGTGACCGTGCTGGAGACTCGCGGTGACGTCGTCCGGATCGGTATCAAGGCTCCGCGCAGCGTCCAGGTGCATCGCGAGGAGGTATATCAGGAGCTTCAGGCGGCCAACCGGGAAGCGGCGTCGCCGGACGATGATGCCGTCCGGGCCGTGACCGAGCTGCTGCGCCCGGCGCTGGTCGAGCCGCCGGGCGACTGATCCTCCACTGTGGTACCAATCCGGGCCGGCTCCCCGCGGGGAGTCCGGCCCATTGGCTTGCCCCGCGCCCGGGATCAGCCGATGGTCAGGCCGCGGGCCTTGAAGAACGTGATCGGGCTGACGGCGTTCTCCCGGGTCGCCGGCGCGCCCGCGTGCACCTCGAAGTGCAGGTGCGGGCCGGACGACGAGCCGGAGGTGCCCACGTGACCGAGGATCGCGCCGCGGGACACCGGCTGGCCGACGGTAACCGCCGGGCGCCGGACCAGGTGGCAGTATCGGGTCACCACGTTGCCCTCGTGCTGGACCTCGACGTACCAGCCGCAGCCGCCCAGCGCGCTGCTGCCGTCCACATCGCAGCTTCCCTTGGAGACGTTGCAGACCACCCGGATGACCGTGCCGGCGGCGACCGCGCGGATCGGGGTGTTGCGGGTCGCGGCCAGGTCGACGCCGTCGTGCGCCGGGCGACCCACGGTACGGAAGCCGCTGATCAGCCCGGCCGTGACGGGAAGCATCCAGGCGCCCGCCACGACCGGCACCGAGGCGGCCGCGGTGCACTTGGGGATCGGGAATTCACGGCGCTGCACGTACGCGTCGGAGACATAGCTGTCGTCGGCCAGACGGTCCCAGTAACCGGTGTTGGTGACGGTCCCGCTGATGAACTGCCCGGCCGTCCGGCAGACGATCGAGATGGTCGCGCCGTTGCTGATGGTGCCGGTCCGGGAGCTGCCCGCGGAGGGGGCGCTGCGCGCGTTGAGCGGCGTTCCGCCGGTGACGACCTTACCGGTGCCGGCGATCTTGACAGCTGTGCCGGCCGCTGCGGCCGGGGCGGGGCTGAGGGTCAGTGCGCTGCCGGCGGTGCTGACGGCGGCGAGCAGGGCGAGGGCGGTGCGTTGATGTCGTCGCTGCACAAGGTTCCTTTCGGCTTGCGGGGTTGTTCAGGACAGGCTGCCGAGCGTGGGATGCCGGTCTCGGTGCGTGCCAAGTGCAGAACAGTTGCGGCAAATGAACAAAAACGGGCGCGAGTGCGCCGATCCGGCTTGAAGATGGATCTATTGCCGCACCGGGTGGCCGGGGTCACCCGGGCACATGGTCGCCTTCGAGGGAGACGTGGATGTCGCGTTTGATGGAAATGGGCATCGCCAAGCGTCTGACGCTTATCGTGCTCGCCGGAGTGCTCGCGCTGGGTGCCCTGGCGACCATCACGGTGCAGGGGCAGCACAAGCTCGTCACCCAGGCCGACAAGGTGCGGGCGCTGGAGGTGTGCCTGGGTGCGCTCAACCACCTCGACACCCGGCAGAGCGAGCTCAAGGTCGACGCGTACCGCTCCGGGTTGAAGCACGACGTCACCCAGGACGTCGTGGACGACGTGGTCTCCGCGACCGAGGCGGCCGACGCGGTCGAGTCGTGCGGCCTGACCGGTGCCCTGGAGACCGAGTTCGACGCGATCCGGCCGGACGTCAACAGCTTCGGCGTCTTCATCACCGACTTCGTCAAGCAGGCCCTGGCCGCGACCGCCGTGCCGGACACCGACCAGATCGCGGAGCGCAACCACGCCGTGGACGACCAGCTCGGTGCCCTGAACGAGAAGGTGACGGCCGCGGCCGGGCAGGAGCGCGTCGCCATGGCCGATGCGGCCGACGACACCGAGCGCGCGGTGTGGATCGTCGCACTGGTCGGCCTCGTGCTGCTGATCGGGCTCTCCATTCCGCTGGCCCGATCGATCCTGCGCCCGGTGCAGCGGCTCGGCGCGCTCGTCGGCGCGCTGGCCAAGGGCGATCTGACCCAGCGCAGCGGCATCACCAGCAGGGACGAGCTCGGTCAGATGGCGGTCGGGCTGGATACCGCGCTCGCCTCGATCCACGGCTCGCTCACCACCATCGGCCAGAACGCGGAGACCTTGGCCAGCGCGGCCACCGAGCTCTCGGCAGTGGCCGGGCAGATCGCCGAATCCGCCCACGACACCGACGCGCAGACGTCCTCGGCGGCGAACGAGGCCGAGGAGATCTCCCGCAACGTGCAGACGGTGGCGGCGGGCTCCGAGGAGATGGGCCTGAGCATCCGGGAGATCTCCCGCAACACCAGCGAGGCCGCGCAGATCGCCGCGGTCGCCGTCTCCGAGGCCGCGCAGGCGACCGAGACGGTCCGGCAGCTCGGCGAGTCCTCGGCGGAGATCGGCAACGTCATCAAGCTGATCACCTCGATCGCCGAGCAGACCAACCTGCTGGCCTTGAACGCCACCATCGAGGCCGCCCGGGCCGGGGACGCCGGCAAGGGCTTCGCCGTGGTGGCCAGCGAGGTCAAGGACCTGGCCCAGGAGACCGCGCGGGCGACCGAGGACATCGGCTCCCGGGTGAACGCCATCCAGCAGGACACCAGCGGCGCGGTCGACGTGATCGGCCGGATCAGCGAGGTCATCGCGAAGATCAACGATTTCCAGACGACCATCGCCAGCGCCGTCGAGGAGCAGACCGCGACCACCGGCGAGATGAGCCGCAGCATCGGCGAGGTGGCGTCGGGCAGCAGCCGGATCGCCGCGAACATCGCCGACGTCTCCACCGCCAGCGGCTCCGCCCTGCACGGGGTCACCCAGACCCGGCAGGCCAGCGACGAGGTCGCCCGCACCGCCGAGGAACTGCGCGCTCTGGTCGGCGCTTTCCGGCTCTGACCGGCGCACCCGGACTGCACCTGGTGCGGCCCCGGTCCACAACACCGGGCCCGCACCGTATGTCCCAGGGCGAGAGGAACTCGCCCGGCGGGAACGGCCTCGGGAGTCATCGTGGGTGCAGAGCGCGAATCGGTCATGGACGGCACCACCCTCGCCGCCCCCGCGGCCGCCCTGGAGCTGCGGGCCGACGGGCATGTGCACACGGGCTTCGCGGCCGGCCGGGACAGCGTCGGCGTGATCGTCTCCGCCGCGGACCTCGCCGGGCTGACCTCGGTCACGTTCGCCGACCAGATGGGGCCCGACACGACGTGGCTGCCCGCGTACGCGGACACCATCCGCCGGGCCCGCCGGCGCACCGAGCTGAACCTGCGGATCGCGGCCGAGATCGAGGTCGTCCGGCCGGACGGCTGGCTGGCCTGGCCGGCCGACCTGGGGTGTCTGGAGGCCGTGTCGGTGGCGGTGTCCCGGCTGCCGCTGGCGGACGGCCCGGTCACCTCGCGCGAGGTCCGCGCCCTGCTCGCCACCGGCAAGCTCACCCCGGAGCAGGTCGCCGAGATCGCGGTGACCGCGACGATCAAGGGCATGGACCGCGCCTCCCGGTACGCCCCGGCGCAACTCGCCCGGCCGTTGGGCCTGCTGGCCCAGGTCGGCATCGACGACTCCGCGGTCACCCCGGAGATCCTGGACGCGCTCGCCAGCGCCTGCCGGCTCACCGGCACGGCCGTCGAGATCAGCGAGGCGTGGCGCAGCCCGTCCCCCCGGGTGGTGGCGATGCTCCGCGAGGCAGGAGTGGCGATGGTCGCTGCGAGTGACGCCCGGTACGCCGGCGAGGTCGGCCACTGGCAGTACCTGCGCCGGGTCTGATCGGAAACCGGCCGCCAGCCGTAGTCGCGTACGTACTCTCGGTGATGCCAGCACTTCAGCATGGGAGAGATGCGATGAGTATGGTTCAGCAGGCCGTCGAGATCGGAGCGCCGCTACACGCGGTGTACGAGCAGATCGCGACGTTCGAGAACTATCCGCGGTTCATGACCGGCGTGCAGCGAGTGACCCGGGTCGGTACGGACCAGACCCACTGGATCATGGATGTCGAGGGCCGTCGCCGGGAGTTCGACGCCCAGATCACCGAACGCTCCCTGGACAAGAGGGTCTCCTGGGCGACCACCGAGGGCCCGCTGCTCGCCGAGACGATCACGCTGCGGCCGATGGGTGAGACCCGGACCCAGATCGTCGCCCAGCTCGAGGCCGACGTGGCCTTCCTGCTGCCCAGCGACCGGCACGGCCCGGAGACGCTGCGCCGCCGGCTCAAGGCCGACCTGGACACCTTCAAGGGCCTGATCGAGACCGGCGAGCTCGGCGGCCTGCACCTGCGCGGCGCCAGCTCCAAGCGGCTCCCCGGTGCGCTGGGCGCGACGCCCGATGACCTGCGGGCCAACCCGGCCTCGCCCGCCTCGGTCGCGGCCCGGGCTCGCGGCGGGCGGCCGCACCCCGGCGCCGGCTGGGGCACCAGCGCCGGCGAGTTCAGCAACGCGAACGCGGGCACCGACGTGGACATCACCTCCGCTCCCGGCATCACCAGCGTCGCCGACCTGGACGAGGTGCTCGCGCCCGGCCGTCGCATCGGTGGCATCCGCTCGGTGAGCGGCGGCGTCGCGGCGATGGGCGGCAGGTCCATGGGCGCCCGCGACGTCCGCGGCGACGGCGTCATCAACGAGGAGGAACGCGGCGGCGACCACGACTGGTGAACGCTGTCAGAGCGCCGATTCGAAGGTGACCACCAGACGTGCTCCCCGGGGCTCGGCCCGCTCATAGCGGACCGAGCCCCGGTTCGCTTCCACCAGGTGCCGCACGATGAACAGCCCGAGCCCGGCGCCGCGCATGAACCGGTCGAAGAGCTGGGGCACGAGCTCCTCGGGGATGCCCGCGCCGCCGTCCTGCACCACCACCTCGATCGCGTCGGCGGTGCGGGCGGCGCTGATCCGCAGCGGGGGCTCGCCGTACTTGAGCGCGTTGCCGAGCAGGTTGTGGACCACGTGCCAGAGGTGCTGCCGGTCGGCCAGCGCGACGAGGTCGTCGTCGACGGCGATCGCCACGTCTGTCGCGCAGCCGAGCTCGGCCGCCACCGCGGTGACGACCTCCAGCACCGGCACCGGGGTTCGCCGCGCGGTGACCGTACCGGTGTCCAGCCGGAAGAGCAGCTGCAGGTCGTTCATCATCTTGATGAGCCGCCGGGTGTTCTTGTCGATCTTGGTGACCAGCTCGCGGCGGATGTCGTCGTCCAGCTCGGCCCAGTCGGCACTCAGCAGCTCGGAGAGGCTCGCGATCGAGCTGATCGGCTGGGCCACGTCGTGGGTCAGCATCGAGGTCAGGTCGTTCTTGAACGCCAGCGCCGCCTCCAGCCGGGCGTTCGACTCCCGCAGTTGCTCGTTGCTGCGTTCCAGCTCGCCGGCCCGGTCCGCCAGCTCGTCCGCGGCCCGCTTGCGGTCGGTGATGTCGACGTAGGTCGCCACGTACGCGCGGGGCCGGCCCTCGGTGTCCGGGATCGCCGCCATCGTGGCCAGCACCGGGATGTCCGTGCCGTCGGCGTGCCGGACCAGCCAGTCGCCGGTGCCGGCCGGCGGGAGCGGGGCCGGCTCCGGGCCGAGCGGCTCGCTGTGGCCGGTCAGCTCCCGCCAGCGCCGATTGACGTCGATCACCCGGTGGTTGGCGTCGAGCACCATCACCGCCTCGTTCATCGACTGCAGCAGCGTGTCCGCGAACTCCCGGCGCTCGCGCAGCTCGGCGACCAGCTCCCGCTGCTGGCGGTCGGCACCCTCCAGCGAGCGGACCAGGAAGCCGATCAGGGCCAGCACGGCCAGCGCGGCGAGGATCGCCCCGGTGCTGATCGCGGCCGCCGGCCGGCTGATCCCGGTACGCACCGCCAGCGCGCTGATCAGGGCGGCCACGACCGGCACGGCGATCACGGCCGGCAGTGCCCGGCGGATCTTGGTGCCCGGTCCGGCGGCCGCGGCGGTACGCAGCGGGCCCGCCTCCGGGCGCGCGAGGATGGCGCCGAGGGCCAGGGTGAGCAGGGCGCCGGCGTGATACGGCGACATCACGCTGTCCGGGCCGCCGCCGTCGGGGAACGTCGGCGCGAACATCCGCGGCACGAGGGCGACCAGGGCGATGATCGTGGCCCCGGCCAGCAGCGGATCGGCGATCCGGAATCGGGACTGCTCGCCGGGCCGGCGCAGCCGCACGTCGATGCAGGCCAGGGCCAGGCCGGCCAGCATGGTCGCGACAGCCGCGGCCGGATGTCGGCCCAGGGCGGCCGCGCCCAGGGCGGCGGACAGCATCGCCAGGATGTGCGCGGCGACGCGCTGGGCGGGCACGGACCGGACGGGCGCGAGCAGCAGCAAAGCGAGCCCGGCGGCCGGCAGAGCGGCCGCCGGGCTCGGCGTCAGGGTGTCGTCGGGTACGGGCGACGACAAGGTGAGCAGGTCCAGGGCGCCGAAGACGGCCACCGCGACACCGGCGCACCCGGCGAGGATCCGGGACAGCCTGCCCACATCGTGCGCCGCGATCTGCACCGGTGGAACCCCTCCAAATATGGGCGTTTCAGCCCAAGTGTGAGGGAGTGATCATATCGCGGCGGATGGGATTAAGTGGTCACGCCGGGGGAGACTGCCCCGCCCACTCGAAGCCGTCCTCGACGATGACCTTCGAAGCGACCCGGACGAGCTTGTCAGCGTGTTTGTTGGCGTGGTGTCCACAGAACACCAGCGAGCCCCCGCTGCTCAGGGCGATCTCAGCCTTGGCCGCGGCGCTGCAGCTGTCGCAGCGGTCGACCAGGGACGGGACGGTGACGATCTCGGGCGACAGCATGGTGGTCATCATCGCTCTCCTTGCTCGGTGGCGGTGCAGCGGTCCTGACAGCGGGTACTTCGGCCCGCCGGCGGGGCGTCTTAGCCATCGGGAGGTGGATCGGAACCCTGCAACTGAGGAGCAACCGGCAAGGTCCCTGGGTGACTCTGTCCCGTCGCCAACATTCCCCTCAGACGCCACCGGCACACCCGATCGCCCGGGTGAAGTCGTTCGCCTGTGGCTTAACGGGGAGGAATCCAGAATGACTCGCAACGACGGCCGGCGCCGCACCGCGCGCTTCGTGCTGACCGCCGGCATCGCCACCGCGGCGGCGGTGACCGGCGTCGCCGGCACCGCATCCGCCGGTACCCCGGCCGCACTGCCGACCGCCTCGATCCGCGCCGCGGGCGCCGCGGACGCGATCACCGGCAGCTACATCGTGGTGCTCAAGTCGGGTTCCGCCGCCGCCTCCCGGGTCACCTCCACCTCCCAGGAGTTGGTGAAGCGCTACGGCGGCCGGGTGCGCACCAACTACCTCTCCACTTTCCGTGGCTTCCAGGCGGCCATGACGGCCGTCGAGGCCCGCCGGCTGGCCGCCAACTCGGCCGTCGACTACGTCGAGCAGGACGCCACCGTCCGGATGACCGACACCCAGGTCGCCCCGGTGTGGGGTCTGGACCGGATCGACCAGGCCGCGCTGCCGCTGTCCAAGAGCTACACCTACCGCTCTGCGGCGAAAGTGACCGCGTACGTGCTGGACACCGGCATCCGCACCAGCCACAGCGAGTTCGGCGGCCGGGCGAGCAACGGCTGGGACTTCATCGACAAGGACGCCGTCGCACAGGACTGCAACGGGCACGGCACCCACGTGGCGGGCACGGTCGGCGGCAAGACCTACGGCGTCGCGAAGGACGTCAAGCTCGTCGGCGTCCGGGTCCTGGACTGCAAGGGCGCCGGCTCGTACTCGGCGATCATCGCGGGCATCGACTGGGTGACCGCGCACGCGGTCAAGCCGGCCGTGGCAAACCTGAGCCTCGGCGGCCCGGTGAGCTCCGCGCTCAACGCCGCGGTCACGAAGTCGATCGCGGCCGGGGTGACCTACGCCGTGGCGGCCGGCAACGACGACAAGAACGCCTGCAACTTCTCGCCGGCGTCCGCCCCCAACGCGATCACGGTCGGCGCCACGGACAGCGCCGACATCCGGGCCACGTTCTCCAACTACGGCACCTGCCTCGACATCTTCGCGCCGGGCGTGAAGATCACGGCTCCGGGCTACACCTCGGACACCGGCACCCAGACGATGAGCGGCACCTCGATGGCCGCCCCGCACGTGGCCGGCGCGGCCGCGCTGGTGCTCGGCGCCGACCCGGCCGCGACCCCGGCCCAGGTGCTCGCCGCACTGACCACCAAGGCCACGGCGGGCACGGTGGCCTCGCCCGGAACGGGCTCGGTCAACAAGCTGCTCAACACGACCTGGCTGAACACCCCGACCAGCACGCCGACCACCGCACCGACCACCGCGCCGACCACCGCGCCGACCACCGCGCCGACCACCGCACCGACCACCGCGCCGACCACCGTGCCGACCACCGCGCCCGTCTCGGCGTGTGGGCCGTTCCTCATGGGCACCGACGTGAAGATCGGCAAGTTCGGCACCGCGTCGAGCGGCGTGACCATCTCCGGCTGCACCGGCACCGCGTCGGCGACCTCGTGGGTGACCGTGACCGTCGCACACGCGTATCGCGGTTCGCTCGTCGTCTCGCTGATCAGCCCGAAGGGCACGAAGTACCCGCTGAAGCAGGCGGACAAGGGCGACAAGACGGCGAATCTGGAGCAGAAGTACACGATCAACGTGTCCGGTGCGCCACGCAACGGTAATTGGACGCTTCAGGTCACGGACACCTACGGCACCACGACCGGAATCCTGGACAACTGGCGACTGTCGCTCTGAAAGCCCGGAAAGCCGTACCGCAGGCGCAGCCCGCCGATAGCGTGTTGTGACAAGAGCCAAGGAGGCCGCCATGACGGAGGCTACGCAGGAGCGTCCCACGGTCCTGGTCGTCGACGACGAGGAGGACCTGCGCGACATCATGCGCCGGATGCTCGAACGCCGCGGCTTCGCCACCCTGGTGGCCGGCGATCGTGAGCAGGCCATCGCGGCCTGCCGGGAACACCCCGGGGTCATCGACGTGCTCGTCACGGACCTCAACCTGCCCGGTGTCACGGGCGGCGACCTGGCCCGCGCCGCATCCGAGTTGCGTCCGGAGATGGGCGTCGTCTACATCTCCGGGCTGCCCAAGGACCTCGCCGTCACCAGGGGGCTGATCGGCCCGGACGCGCTGCTGGTCAAGAAGCCGTTCACGTCGGACGTGCTGCTCGAGGCCCTGCGCTCGATCCTCGCGGAGCGGGCGCCGACCGCGTGACCGACCAACTCGCACGCTCGTGAGAACGCCGCCGGACCAGGTCCGGCGGCGTTCTTGCGGTTCGGCCCGCCGCGTGGCCGCCGAAGCAACAACGGCGAGAAGCTGGACGTCCGCGACTAGTCGAAACTGCTACTCGCAACGAGGCCCAGCAGCTTCACGACGGTTCGTGGTCTGCGATCACCGAGCACCGCCGTCAGACCCGCCGCCCAGCGGACAGCCCTCACCCCCAACGCTCCTTTGCTCTGCTTCTCTATCGGAAACACCCGCCGGCCGACGCCCGGCATCAAATTCGAAAGCGGCAACCCGCACATTCCCCACCCCAACGTTTCCGATGGGGAAGCAGAGCAAAGGGACCCCAGGAGCTTGGATGTCAACCTGCGGCCTTGTTGAGGTGATGTGACCAGGCGGTGGTCCCGTTGTAGAGGGCGCCGGCTTGAAGCAGCCAGCCGTGCAGGATGCCGACGAGGCGGTTGGCGAGTTGACGCAGGGCGGCCCGGTAGCTGGCACCACGGGCGCGTTGCCGGTCGTCGTAGGCGCGGGCGCCTGGTGAGGCCCGTAGCGATGTGAACGCCTGGCTCATGAGCGCGTCGACGAGCCGGTCGTTGTGCACGAACCGGGCCATGGCGGTCTTCTTCTTGCCGGACGCGACGGTGATCGGGCTGGTCGCGGCGTAAGCCGCGTAACGGCCGGCGTAGCGGGAGCACTCCCGACGGGGAGCAGGTCACTACCGGGGTCAAGAAGGTGCCGGCCCGGGCCATGGCACGGTCAGCTCGCCCCGGCGCCACCGGGCCGGACCGGGCAGCACCGGCCATTGCTCGCGGAACCGGGCTACCGTGGCCAGCCACCGCTGCCGCGGGCCGAACGGGGTCGCCGACGCGTCCCAGGCGGCACCCAGGGCCGCGAGCAGGTCGTGGATCGGGGCGCCGGGGATGTTGTGGTGGATCAGCGCCTTCGGCAGCCGTTCCGCGAAGGTGGCCGGATGGTCCAGATCGGACAGTCGGGCGGACAGGGTGAGGGTCTGCGGGCCGCTGGCGTCCACCACCGCCCAGGTGGCGATCCGGCCGAGTTCGTCGCAGGTGCCCTCGACCAGCAGGGCGCCGGTGCCGGTCATCGCGGCCCAGGCGGCGGCGACGTCCTCCTCGCCGTACTGGCGCAAGACGTTGAACGCGCGGACCACCTGCGGGCGCAGGCCGGCGAGTTCGAAGCCGCCGCGGCGGAACTCGAGCAGGGGCGGCTCCGCGTGCGGTTGCGCGTCGCTGACCCGTACCGGATCGATCTCCAGACCCACCACCGCGACGTCCGGCCGGACCGCGGCCGCGAGGCGACCGCGCAGCTCGACCGCCGTGACCGGCGTCGCGCCGAAGCCGAGATCCACGACCAGCGGCGCCGGCGCGCGGGCCAGCAGCTCCGCGCAGCGGTACGCGACGAAGTTGTCGACGCGGCGCAGCCGGTTGGGATTGGTGGTGCCCCGGGTGACGGAGCCGACCGGCTTCACGGCTGTCAGTCCTGCTCCCGGGCCACCTTGTGCTGGGCCGCCTGGGCGATCGGGCGGACCACCAAGCGGTCGACGTTCACGTGCTGCGGTCGGGTGGCGGCCCAGGCGATGCAGTCGGCGATGTCGTCGGCGACCAGCGGCTCGCGCACCCCGGCGTAGATCGCGTCGACCTTCGCGGGATCACCGAGGCGGTTGAGGGAGAATTCCTCGGTCTTCACCATGCCGGGGTCGATCTCGATGACCCGGACCGGCCGGCCCGCCAGCTCCAGGCGCAGCGTGCCGACCAGGGCGTTCTGCGCGTGCTTGGCCGCCGTGTAGCCGCCGCCGCCCTCGTAGACGGTGAAGGCCGCCGTCGACCCGACCGTCACCACCGTGCCCGCGCCACCGGCCTCCAGGGCGGGCAGCAGCGCCTTGGTGACCCGCAGCGTGCCCAGCACGTTCACGTCGTACATCCACTGCCAGTCGTCGACCGAGCCCGTCTCGACCGGGTCCAGCCCGCGTGCCCCGCCCGCGTTGTTGACCAGGAGCGCGACCGGCGCGCCCAGCTCCTCCACCGCTGCGGCCAGCGCGGTCACGGACTCGGCGGAGGTGACGTCACAGGCGATCGCGGTGGCGTCCGGGCCGATCTCCGCGACCAGCTTCTCGAGCCGGTCCACCCGGCGCGCGGCGGCCACCACGTGGAAGCCCTCGGCGGCCAGCCGGCGCGCGGTCGCCGCGCCGATGCCGCTGGACGCCCCGGTGACGACGGCGATCTTCTTCTGCACCATCCTTTGATCCTGCCTCACCGCGGCAGGAGAGCTGGGTCACCCCTGGCCTCCAGCCGTTGGGTTCCGGGCCTCCGGATGGGGAAGATGAACGACGGCGTAACAATTTCCCGTTACGTTTCACTGCTTCGCGAAGGGATACGACGTGGCTGAGCTGCGGGCAGCAGGCCCCTGGCCGACACCCCGGCGGATCGCCACCCTCTCCGTGCACACGTCGCCGCTGGAGCAGCCAGGCACGGGTGACGCCGGTGGCATGAACGTGTACATCGTCGAGGTCTCCAAGCGGCTGGCCGAGCGGGACGTCGAGGTGGAGATCTTCACCCGGGCCACGTCGAGCGAGCTGCCGCCGATCGTCGAGATGGCACCCGGCGTGACTGTGCGGCATGTCACCGCCGGCCCCTTCGAGGGCCTGTCGAAGGAGGAGCTGCCGTCGCAGCTCTGCGCCTTCACCAACGGCGTGCTGCGGGCCGAGGCCGCGCGCCCGCCCGGCGCATACGACCTGATCCACTCGCACTACTGGATGTCCGGGCAGGTCGGCTGGCTGGCCCGGGAGCGCTGGGGCGTGCCGCACGTGCACACCGCGCACACCCTGGCAAAGGTCAAGAACAGGCTCATCGCCGAGGGCGACCGGCCGGAGCCGAAGGCCCGCGTGATCGGCGAGGAGCAGGTCATCGCGGAGGCGGACCGGCTGGTGGCGAACACCCGCTTCGAGGCGCAGGACCTGGTCAGCTGCTACGACGCCGACCCGACCCGGCTCTCCGTGGTGCAGCCCGGCGTGGATCTGGAGCGTTTCCGGCCCCGACCCGGCCAGGCGGCCGACCGGCGCCGGCTGGGCCTGCCCGAACGCGGCTACGTCGTGGCGTTCGTCGGCCGGATCCAGCCGCTCAAGGGCCCGGACGTGCTGATCAACGCGCTGGCCGCGCCCGCCCTGCGCGACGAGGACGTGACCGTGGTGATCTGCGGCGGTCCCAGCGGCAGCGGCCTGGACCGGCCCACCGCGCTGATCGAACTGGCCGCCTCGCTCGGCGTCTCGCACAAGGTGCGCTTCGTGGCACCGCAGACCGGCGAGGCGCTGGCCGCGCTCTACCGGGCCGCCGACCTGGTCGCCGTCCCGTCGTACAACGAGTCGTTCGGGCTGGTCGCGCTGGAGGCGCAGGCCTGTGGTACCCCGGTCGTCGCGGCGGCCGTCGGTGGCCTGGTCACGGCCGTCACCGACGGCGTGAGCGGCGTGCTGGTGGACGGGCACGATCCCGTCGACTGGGCACGGGTGCTGGCGGATCTGCTGCTCGCGCCGGCTCGGCGGTTGCGGCTCTCGGTCGGTGCGGTCCGGCACGCCACCAACTTCTCCTGGGACCGGACGGCGGACGGACTGCTGCGGGTCTACCGCGAAGCGGTGACCGAGCATCGCGCCCTGATCGCGGCCCGGCTGGCAGGCTCGTTCTCATGGTGACCGAGATCGGCGCGCTGATCGAGCGGGTCTGCGCGGAACGCGAGCTGGAGTGCGCGCCCACCGGCGCCGCGTCGTGGGTGGTGACGCTGCCCGGCACGCACAAGCTCAAGACGGCGTGCAACCTCATCGTGGGCGAGCATGCCCTGCGCGTCGAGGCGTTCGTGATGCGCCATCCGGACGAGAAGAGCGAGGAGCTGTGGGCCTGGCTGCTGCGCCGCAACGCCCGCATGTACGGCGTGAGCTTCTCCATCGACGCGGCCGGGGACGTCTACCTGACCGGCCGGGTGACGCTGAAGGGCCTGGACGAGGACGAGCTGGACCGGCTGCTGGGCGCGGTGCTGACCTACGCCGACGAATCCTTCGACTCGATGCTCGAGATCGGTTTCGGCTCGTCGATCCGGCGTGAGTGGGAGTGGCGGGTCAAGCGCGGCGAGTCGCTGGCAAACCTGCAGTCCTTCGCCCACTTCGCGGACCCCGACGCAGAGCGATGAGTGTGGGAGAAACTTGGGGTCATCACGCCGGCGGCGGCGGACGACACCCATCCCCATAGGCGTCGCCCGCACTAACCGCCGGTCTCGGGTAACGCCGTCCCCCAACGGCTGATGCCACCCGTCCCCGAACGCCGATCCGCGGTGACCCAGAGGGTCGACCCGTTCCCCGAACTGACGGTTCGGCGTCCATCGACCACGCTAGTTGGGCCGGTCAAGGGTCACAAGCGAGTTGGCTGTCTGCCATCTGTCTGAACCGTCACAACTGGCAACTTCAACCTCACGGATGAGGCCCGCCTCGGTCATCCGGCCGTCCACCGTTCGGCTTCCCGGCGCCCGCCGCTAGGGGACCGGGACCGTGGTGTGGCCGGCCGCTACCGGCGGCGGCGCTGTCGGCTCGATGATGTCGGTGGCGTCCCGGCGCAGGGCGGCCGCGCGGCGTTCGCGGGCCGGGCCGGAGGCGATCTGTCCCGCCGCCACCACGACGCCGACCGCGGCGCAGCCCAGCCACAGGACCGTGCTGCCCCCGTGCTGCTGCACGAAGCCACCGACGATCGGGGCCAGGGCCGAGCCCGCCGACCAGGAGAGCGAGTTCACCCCCTGATAGCGGCCGCGCAGGGCGGCCGGGGAGAGCTCGGCGATCAGGGCCGAGTTCGACGGCGACTGGAGCATCTCGCCGAGGGTCCAGATCACCACCGACAGGGCATACAGGGCCGCGGTGCCGGCGAAGGCGTTCAGGCCGAAACCCACGCCGATGATCAGGGTGGCCAGGGCCAGCACCCGGGAACGGTCGTGGCCGTCGATCAGCTTCGGGACGAAGAGCTGGCCGGCAACGATCATCAGGCCGTTGACGGCGATGACCCAGCCGAACGTCGCCGGGCTCAGGCCGTCGGCGCTCATCGAGATCGGCAGCGTCGACATGTGCTGCATGATCAGCAGCACGACGAAGAAGTTCAGGGTCAGGAAGATCACGAACACCCGGTCGCGGAAGACCGTGCCCAGCCCCGGGCCGCCGCGGGCCGGTCGGCCCGCCGCCGGCTGCCCGGTGCCGCCCGGCCGGGTCTCGGCCAGGAAGATCAGGGTGATTCCGAACGTGGCCAGGGTCGTGGCCGCGTCGACGACGAACAGCAGCAGGTAGTCGAACTGGGCGGCGAAACCGGCCAGGATGGCCGCGCTGGCGAAGCCGAGGTTGATCGCCCAGTAGTTCAGCGAGTAGGCCCGGATCCGGTCCCGCTCGGGCACGACGTCGATCATCATGGCCTGGAACGCGGGCCGAATCCCCTCGGTGAAGACGCCCAGCAGCAGCGCCCCGGCGATCAGCTGCCAGAAGCCCTCGGCGAAGCCCAGCGCGAGCATCAGCGCCGCCGCGCCGAGCTGGGCGGTGAGCAGCGTCGGGCGCCGGCCCCAGCGGTCGGCCAGCACCCCGCCGGTCATCGTGCCGACCGCGCCGCCGACCCCGTACGCCCCCAGCACCAGGCCCGCCTCGCTCTGGCTGAAATGCAGCGACTGGGTCAGGTAGATGGCCAGGTAGATCACCACGAACGCGCCCAGGCGGTTGATCAGGGTGCCGGTCCAGAGGAACCAGAACTGCCGCGGGAGGCCACCCGCGGCTTGTCGTAACCATCCCCGCACGCGCGCACCCCCGTAAGCACCGGATAACCCTTGCAGCCTTACAACCTACTGATCGCCGCCGGGCCGCGCAGCCGCGTTTCCACGTGGTGGTCGCCACTCGGGGTCGGCGCACGCGCCACCCGGGACTGCGGCAGGATGGAGGCATGACTGTGGGGACCCTTGTGCTGCTGCGGCACGGCGAGAGCGAGTGGAACGCCAAGAACCTCTTCACCGGCTGGGTCGACGTCGACCTCACGGCCAAGGGTGAGCAGGAGGCCCGGCGGGGCGGCGAGCTGTTGAAGGAGCACGGCCTGCTGCCCGACGTCGTGCACACCAGCCTGCTGCGCCGGGCGATCCGCACCAACGAGATCGCGCTGCACGCCGCCGACCGGCACTGGATCGAGGTCCGCCGCTCCTGGCGGCTCAACGAGCGCCACTACGGCGCGCTGCAGGGCAAAGACAAAAAGCAGACCCTGGAGGAGTACGGCGAGGAGCAGTTCATGCTCTGGCGCCGCTCATACGACACCCCGCCGCCGCCGATCGCCGACAACGACGAGTATTCGCAGTTCGCCGACCCGCGCTACGCGCTGCTGCCGCCGGAGCTGAAGCCCCGCTCCGAGTGCCTCAAGGACGTGCTCGAGCGCTCCCTGCCGTACTGGTACGACGCGATCGTGCCGGACCTGCTGACCGGCAAGACCGTGCTGGTCACCGCGCACGGCAACTCGCTGCGCGCCATCGTCAAGCACCTCGACCAGATCTCCGACGAGGCGATCGCCAAGCTGAACATCCCGACCGGCATCCCGCTGCGCTACGACCTGGACGCCGACCTGCGCCCGGTCACCGCCGGCGGTGCCTACCTCGACCCCGAGGTGGCCAAGGAGGCCGCCGCGGCGGTCGCCAACCAGGGCCGCTGATCCTCCTACGGCAGACGGAAGGCCGGGACGCCCCCGTGGCGGCCCGGCCTTCCCGGCATCGTGGATCAGTGCTGGACCGGCTCGCCGGTGATCAGGTAGATCATCTGCTCGCCCGCGTTCACCGCGTGGTCGGCGTAGCGCTCGTAGAAGCGCCCCAATAGCGCGCCGTCGATCGCGGTCTCCGCGCCGTACGGCCAGTCGTCGTGCAGCAGGATCTTGAAGAGGTCGCGCTCGAGATCGTCCATCGCGTCGTCGTCCTTCTCCAGCTCCGCCGCGAGATCCGCGTTCGGGCTGGCCAGCACGACTGTGATCTTGTCGGCCATGCGGTCCGCGACCTCGGCCATCTGCCGGAACACGGGCCGCAGCTCGGCCGGCACGGCCGGCGACGGGTGCCGGCGCAGTGCGGTCTTGGCCACGTGCTCGGCCAGGTCGCCCATCCGTTCGAGGTCGGCGGAGATGTGCAGGGCCGTGATGACCATCCGCAGGTCGGAGGCGACCGGGGCCTGGCGGGCGATGGTGTCCGCCACCTTGGCCTCGACCTGGCGGTAGATGTCGTCCACCTCCGCGTCGCGCTCGATCACCGCGTTGGCGGCCTCCCGGTCGGCCTTGAGCAGGGCGGTGGTCGCCTTGCGCATCGCGGCGCGGACCGATTCCGCCATGGTCACCAGCAGGCGACTGACCTCGGTGAGGTCGGCCTGAAACTCCTCGCGCATGATTTCGTCCCGGGGTTCGGGGCTGCCGGCGAACCGGTGGCAGCCGGGTTGAGCTGGGCTTGCGGAGCCCAGGCTAGGTGCACGCGGCGGCCTGAACATGAACGGCGGTGAACGACGCCGGGCCTGGCGGTGAACATTATTCGAAGCGCGCCGGATTTGTCCGGTTAGCCGTACGGTTCAGGTAAACAATGACCCTACGATCGCAGCGTGGATCCGGTGTTCGGCACAACCCTCGTTCTCGTCGCCCTCGCCCTCGGCGTGGCGGCCGGGTTCCTGCTGGCCCGGCGCCGCCGGACCGGCCCGCCGGTTACCGCGGTGCCGGACAAGCCGGCCGTGGCCCGGCCGACCGAGGGGGGACGAAAGATCGACATCGATGACGGGCGCACCGGGAAGCACGGGCTCAAGGGGCTCGGCCGCAAGAGCCTGGACTCGCTGCGCGTCGGCGTGGTGGTGCTCGATGCCGAGGACGAGCCCGTGCTGGTCAACCCGGCGGCGCGCGCCATGGGGCTGCTGCGCTCCGGCGGTGCGCCCGGGACGATCGCGGCGCATCCCATCCTGCGTACCCTCGCCGGTCAGGTCCGCCGCACCGGCGTGCGCCGCGAGGTCGAGCTCGACCTGCCGCGCGGTCGCGCCGGCGGCGCCCAGGCGCCGCTCGGGCTGCACCTGCGCGCGGTCGCCCTCAATGCCACCCACGTCGCGGTCGAGGCGGCGGACGTCACCGAATCGCACCGGCTGGCCCGGGTGCGGCGGGACTTCGTCGCCAACGTCAGCCACGAGCTCAAGACCCCGATCGGCGCGCTGCAACTGCTCGCCGAGGCCCTGCTCGACGCGACCGAGCTCCCCGAGGCGGAGCTGGCGGGCCGTTCCGAGGACCTGATCGCGGCCCGCCGGTTCGCCGAGCGCATCCACCACGAATCCGCCCGGATGGGCCGGCTCGTCAACGAACTGCTCGAACTCACCCGGCTGCAGGGCGCCGAGCCGCTGCCCACCCCGGAGCCGGTCGCCATGGACTGGGTGATCGCCGAGGTGATCGACCGCACCCGCACCACCTCCTCGGCGAAGGGCATCGAGGTCGTCTACACCGGCCCCAAGGGCGCGACCGTCTACGGCAGCGACAGCCAGGTGGCCACCGCGGTGACCAACCTCGTCGAGAACGCGATCGCATACTCGGGCGAGGACACCCAGGTCGCCCTGGCCATGCGCCAGGACGACGACTGGATCGAGATCGACGTCACCGACCAGGGCATCGGCATCGCCCCGCACGACGTTGACCGGATCTTCGAACGCTTCTACCGGGCCGACCAGGCCCGCTCCCGCTCGACCGGCGGCACCGGCCTCGGCCTGGCCATCGTCAAGCACATCGCCACCAACCACGGCGGTCGCGTCGACGTGTCCAGCACCCTCGGCGGTGGCTCGACGTTCACCCTGCGCCTACCGGCGCGCCCCCCGGAGACCCCCATGCCGTTACCGGCGGCGATTGAGATCGAGTCCGGCGTGGCCGGGCTCCCCTCGGCCTGACCAGGCCGGACCGAAGGAAGGAACCCCCATTGGCTCGCGTGCTCGTGGTCGAGGATGAGGAGTCGTTCTCCGACGCCCTGTCGTACATGCTGCGCAAGGAGGGCTTCGAGGTGTCGGTCGCCCCGACCGGGACCTCGGCGCTGACGCAGTTCGACCGGACCGGCGCCGACATCGTCCTGCTCGACCTCATGTTGCCCGAGATGTCCGGCACCGAGGTGTGCCGGCAGCTACGGCAGCGCTCCGCCGTGCCGATCATCATGGTGACGGCCCGGGACAGCGAGATCGACAAGGTGGTCGGCCTGGAGATCGGCGCCGACGACTACGTCACCAAGCCGTACTCGCCGCGCGAGCTGGTCGCCCGGATCCGCGCGGTGCTGCGCCGCCAGGGCGCGGAGGCGGCGGAGGTGACCACGCCGACGCTGGCGGCGGGGCCGGTCCGGATGGACGTGGAACGACACGTGGTGACGGTGGACGGCGCGTCGGTGCAGTTGCCGCTGAAGGAATTCGAGCTGCTGGAACTGCTGCTGCGCAACGCGGGCCGGGTGCTGACCCGGGGCCAGCTGATCGACCGCGTCTGGGGCGCCGACTACGTGGGCGACACGAAGACCCTGGACGTCCACGTGAAGCGCCTGCGCTCCAAGGTGGAGCCGGAGCCGTCGGCGCCGCGCTACATCGTCACCGTGCGTGGCCTCGGATACAAGTTCGAACACTGATCGACCCAGCGGGCGGCGACCCGTTTCGCCGCCCGCCCTTGCTCGGTGACTAGTGCACTGCGTTAGTATGTACCTACGTTTCATTGTTCGTGGTCGCGGTCGACCCGGATCCAGGGAAAGAGGTGCAGGCGATCTCCGCATGGGACATGGGCCCCGTCGTCGGACAGCTGTGGAAGGCGGAGCATGACTCCGCGCCGGCCGAGCCGCCGATGGATCTGGGCGAGGCCGAGCTGAACACCATCGGCTATGTCGTCTCCCGCTATGGCGCGCTGACCGGCCTCGACCTCGAACACCTCACTCACGCTGAGGATCCGTGGCAACTCGCCGACCGGGAGCGTCCCCGCGGTGGCAGCGTCCGCATCGAGCGCGAATGGATGCGCGACTACTTCCGGTCCGCCGCCGCGGACCACGAGGAAGGCGAGGTCTGGTTCACCAAGGAGGCGGTCGCCCGGCTCGTCACCGGCGCGGCAGCACGGCGCCACGCCTCGGGCCGAGTCAACCCCGACACCCGGGAAGCTCTCCAGGCGCGTATCAACGAGGCGCGGGAAAGGCTGACCAGTGCCTGATGCGGCGCTGCCGCGGAGCGTGAGCTGACCGGCGATCACTGCTTCTTGGAGCGTGGCGTGAACGGGTGAGGTAGGCGATGCCCGGTTGCCGATAGTTTTCGGGGCATCACGGCGAGCGATCACGCATACGCCAGCCTGAACAGAGGTCCGATGAGCCCGTACCCCGATTTCCGCCCGCGCCGGCCCGTGCTGATCGGCGTCGCCGCTGCCGCACTCCTGCTCTGCTCGCTGGCTGCTTGTGGCAGCACGGACGCCGGTTCGTCGGCTGCCTCGGCGCCGACCGGCGGTGCGGCCACGGCGACTGCCGGAGCCGACCCGGCCGCCCCCGAGAAGGCTGTCTCCGCCGCCGAGCTCTGTGGCTTTCTGGAGAAGAACCTCGCCGAGTGGCAGTCGATCGGCAGTGCGGTCGGCGCGATGGCTCGGCTGACCACGGACCTCGCCGGCTTCTACGAGGACCACGGTGTCACCCCGGTCGGCAGCGACATGGATGAGCAGACTCTCGCGGAGTGCCCGAAGACGCGGGAGAAGGTCCTCAAGGCCGGCGGGCTCGCGAGCTTCCAGGCCCTGTGAGGCGGTCGGGGCCGCGCTGGGTCAGCTTGCTTGCGGCGGGGTGGCGGGCTCGCGTCCGCCGCGCTTCTTCGCCGCCCGGGCCGCATCCGCGGCGACCGTTGCCGGGTGCGGCGCGACCAGCTTGGACTTCAGCCGGATTTCGCAGAGTCGGGCCAGCTCGTCGTAGGCCTCCTGGCCCACCAGCGCGATCAGCTCCGGCGCGTACGACTTGTACATCGGCTCCGTGCCGACGTGCGCGTCCGGTGAGGATGTGCACCACCAGTCGAGGTCGTGCCCGCCGGGCCCCCAGCCACGCCGGTCGAATTCGGTGAGCGTGGACAGCAGGAACTTCGTGCCGTCGGGGCGGCTGGTCCATTCCTGCTCGCGGCGCACCGGGAGCTGCCAGCAGACGTCGGGCTTGTAGGTCAGCGGGTGCACCCCGTCGCGCAGCGCCTGGGCGTGCAGCGCGCAGCCGCCGCCCCCGGCGAAGTCGGCGTCGTTGAGGAACACGCACGGCCCGTCGGTGGACTGGGTCGCCGTGCGCCGGGCCGGCTTCGCGCCGTCGATGGTGTCCATCTCGGTGTAGTTCTTGAAACCGCGCCGGTAGTGCTGCCAGGTCTCGGGTGTCAGCTTGGCCGCCGCGTTCCTGGTCCGGGTCTCGTCGTCGGCGTCGGTGAAGAACGCGCCGTGCGAGCAGCAGCCGTCCTGGGGCCGGCCGGCCACGATTCCGTGGCAGGCGGATCCGAAGACGCAGGTCCAGCGGGACAGCAGCCAGGTCAGGTCGGCGCGGACGACGTGTTGGTCGTCGGCGGGATCGGTGTACTCGATCCATTCACGAGGAAAGTCGAGCGGGACCTCGCGGGCGCGGGCGGCTGCCGCCTCGTCCATCACGATGCGAATCTGGGTGCGGCGGCTCACCTGCGACAGCGTACGCGTGCGGGTGGCAAACACCCGAGTGCCGGTGGGTTTTGGTCCCTTATATCCCGACTGAAGTCTGGTGGGTGTGCCGGGCGGGTCTACGCTTGACCCGTGACTTCCCGCGTCCCCGTGCTCTTGTCCAGCTCATCCGTCTTCCCCGAGCCGACCGCCGCCGCGTTCGAGATGGCGGCGACAGTGGGCTATGACGGTGTCGAGGTCATGGTCTGGACGGATGCCGTCAGCCAGGACGCCGGCGCGCTGCAGGGCCTCGCCGCCCACTACGACGTGCCGGTGTTGTCCGTGCACGCGCCCTGCCTGCTGGTGACCCAGCGGGTGTGGAGCCCCGACCCGTGGGAGCGGCTCAGCCGTGCCGCCCAGCTCGCCGAGACGCTGGGTGCGCCCACCGTGGTCGTGCACCCGCCTTTTACCTGGCAGCGTGACTACGCGCGCAACTTCGCCGGCGGCCTGGCCAAGCTGCAGGTCAAGCATCCGGACATCACCTTCGCGATCGAAAACATGTATCCGGTGCGGATGGCGGGGCGCAATTTCGTGCCGTACGTGCCGGGCTGGGATCCGACCGAGGCCGGCTACGACGCCTACACGCTCGACCTGTCGCACGCGGCGGCGTCGCGGACGGACTCGCTGGTCATGGCCGACCGGATGGGCAAGGGCCTCAAGCACGTGCACCTGGGTGACGGCACCGGCGAGGGCCGGGACGAGCACCTGGTGCCGGGGCGGGGCAATCAGCCCTGCGCCGAGCTGCTGCAGTCGCTGGCCGGGCGCGGCTTCCAGGGCTCGGTCGCGCTGGAGGTTTCCACCCGAAAGGTGACCAGCCGCGCGGTTCGCGAGGCCGACCTGCGCGAGTCGCTGGCCTTCGCCCGCCACCACCTGGCCCCGGCCGCCACGGCGACACCGGCGACCTCCCGGGGCTGAGCTCTACGCGGGGGTGAGGGTCGCGGCGCGCTTGCGGGCGCGGTGGGCGGCCACGTGCGAGCGGGTCGCGCAGCGTTCCGAGCAGAAGCGCCGGCAGTTGTTCGACGAGGTGTCGAGGTAGACGTTGCCGCAGCGTTCGTCGGCGCAGATGCCGAAGCGGGCGCTGCCGTACTCGCAGAGCCAGACCGATAGGCCCCAGACCGCGCCGGCCAGGTATTCCGCGCTGACCGAGGCGCCCCGGCTGGTGACGTGCATGTGCCAGTCGGAGGCGTCGTGCCCGGAGATGCGCGGCTGCACCGGGTATGCCTCCAGCAGCGCGTTCAGCTCGGTGACCGCGTCGGTGTCGCGGGAGGTGGTGCCGTATTCGAAGACGTCGCGCAGCCGGCGCTGGGCCCGGCGGAAGACGCCCAGGTCCTTGTCGCCGACCTCGTCCCGCATCCAGGCCTGGTCTTCGCTGAACAGCGCCCGGAGCCCGTCGAGGTCGGTGAGGCCGGCGTTGACCAGCTCAACCGCCGTACGCGCGTACGCATCGAAGTTCACCCGACAACCGTAGCCGCATCGCAAAGCACAACGACAGCTCTACCGCGAGGTCTGTGGGGACGGACGATACGCTCGGCATATGCTCCGTTCCGTCTTTCTCGCCGCCGCCGGTTCGTCCCGGATGGAGCGGCTGGTCTCCTCCGCCCCGGTCAGTAAGGGAATCGTCCGCCGGTTCGTGGCCGGCACCGGTGTCGACGACGCGTTGCGCACGAGCCGGGAGCTCGCCGACGACGGCCTCGCGATCAGCCTGGACTATCTGGGCGAGGACACGCTGACGGCCGAGCAGGCGACCGCCACCCGCGATCAGTATCTGACGCTGCTGGGCCGGCTCAAGGGCGTCGGCCTGACTCCCGCGGCCGAGGTCAGCGTCAAGCTGTCCGCGCTGGGGCAGAAGGTCGACGACCGGATGGCGTTCGGCTACGCGCAGGAGATCTGTGCCGCGGCGGCCGCGGCCGGCACCACGGTGACGCTGGACGCCGAGGACCACACCACCACCGACTCGACCCTGGAGATCCTCGCCGAGCTGCGGAAGGACCACCCGAGCACGGGGGCGGTCCTGCAGGCGTATCTGCGCCGCACCGAGGGGGACTGCCGGGACCTGGCCACCAGCGGGTCGCGGGTGCGGCTCTGCAAGGGCGCGTACGCCGAGCCCGAGTCGGTCGCCTACCAGTCCGCCCTCGACGTGGACAAGGCGTACGTGCGCTGCCTCAACATTCTGATGTCCGGCGACGGCTATCCGATGATCGCCACCCACGACCCGCGGCTGATCGCCATCGCCGAGGACCGGGCGCGCTGGTTCGACCGCCAGGCCGACGAGTTCGAGTTCCAGATGCTCTATGGCACCCGCCCGGAGGAGCAGGCCCGGCTGGCCGCCGCCGGCCACACCGTGCGCGTCTACGTGCCCTACGGCGACCAGTGGTACGGCTACCTGATGCGTCGTCTCGCCGAGCGCCCGGCCAACGTGGCGTTCTTCGGCCGCGCCCTCGTCAGCAGGCGGTAAGCGAGACACCCCCTAAGTCACCTTTCGGGGTAGAACGCGACACACGGGGCGTGTCGACTTGACTTTTTGCGGTTATTTCACGGAACGCATCGCCTTGATCACAGGAGTCTCGATACCGTACTGATGACACGCGCGCCCGCCCGCCGCGGCGCACGGCCTGACGGCCGCGGCGGAGGCGCCTGCGAAAGGATCGGTGCGAGGAGATGACGGGTCCAGCCCAAGCCGAGGAGCGTCTCGCGGAGGTGCGCTTCCTGACCGTGGCCGAGGTGGCCGCGCTCATGCGGGTGTC
This sequence comes from Actinoplanes sp. ATCC 53533, assembly GCF_003947245.1. Taxonomy (NCBI): domain Bacteria; kingdom Bacillati; phylum Actinomycetota; class Actinomycetes; order Micromonosporales; family Micromonosporaceae; genus Actinoplanes; species Actinoplanes sp. ATCC 53533. The sequence continues at coordinate 25,980 of NZ_QHHV01000023.1, forward strand.
CAAGATGACCGTCTACCGGCTCGTCCACGGCGGTGAGCTCAGCGCCGTGCGGGTGGGTCGCTCGTTCCGCGTGCCCGAGCACGCAGTCCACACCTACCTGCGGGGAGCCTTCAGCCAAACGGCCTGACCATGGGGCCGTGTTGGTCCCGGGTCCACCGGGCCGCTACGCTGGAGCGGTTCGACCCGTGATACCCGAGTGCGTCTGACAGCGCTGGGTGCAGCTCCTGAGCGGGACGAGCCGCTGTCAAGCTCGGTCGGGTGTGCCTGCGGGTGCGCAGGGACCGGCCCCACATGGTTTCGAGAGGCATTTCGTATGGGCTCCGTGGTCAAGAAGCGTCGCAAGCGTATGGCGAAGAAGAAGCACCGTAAGCTGCTGCGCAAGACCCGCGTCCAGCGTCGCCGTCTCGGCAAGTGATGTCCGGCCGGGCGTGACGCCCGGCCCGGTCACTTGCCTTCCACACCGCCGCATGCGAAAGGCGCGCCCGTGGTGACGTCTTCACCCGAGGCCCCGCCGAGGGTCGTCGTGGTCACCGGGGTGAGCCGATTCCTCGGTGCCCGGGTCGCCGCCCGGCTCGCCGCGGACCCCCGTGTCGAACGTGTCATCGGCCTGGATCCGCTCGACCCACCGCCGGCCCTCGCGGGCCTGCTGGCGGACGTCGAGCTGATCCAGGCTGATGCGCGTGCCGCGAGCGGGGTCATCGCCGACCTCGGTGCCGAGGCGGTGGTGCACCTCGCGGTCACCAGCGCGCCCGATCCGCATGGCGGCGGTCGCGCGGCGATGAAAGAGCAGAACGTCATCGGCACGATGCAGCTGCTCGCCGCCGCCCAGGGCGCCGCCCGCCTGCGCAAGCTGGTGGTGCGTTCCTCCACGGCGGCGTACGGCGCCTCGTTCCGCGACCCGGCCGTCTTCACCGAGGACACCGAGCCCCGGGCCGTCCCGCGTGGCTCCTTCGCGCGCGACATCCTCGACATCGAGGGCTATGTGCGCGGTTTTCGCCGCCGCCGTCCCGGGGTCGGCGCGACCGTGCTGCGCTTCGCGCCGTTCATCAGCTCCACCGCGGAGACCTCCCTCACCCGGTATTTCTCGCAGCCGATGATCCCCACCGTGCTCGGCCGGGACGCCCGGCTGCAGTTCGTGCACGTCGACGACGCGCTCGAGATCCTGCACCGCTCGGTGGTCGAGGACCATCCCGGCACGTTCAACGTCGCGGGCGCCGGTGTGCTCGCTCTCTCCCAGGCCGTCCGCCGGGCCGGCCGGATCTCCGTGCCGTTGCCCGAGGGGACGCTCTCCTCGTTCGCCGCGCTGGCCCGCAGCGCCGGCATCGGGCAGATCGGCCTGGACCAGATCGACCTCTTCGTGCACGGCCGGGTGGTCGACACCGGCCGGCTGGTCAAGGAGTTCGGCTTCACGCCGCGCACGACCGCGGCCGCGTTCGACGACTTCATTCGCGGTCACCTCGCCGGCCAGGCGCTGAACGCCGACCGGCTGGCCGCTGCCGAGCGCGCGATCCTCGACGGCATCCGCCGAGTCCGGGCCGCCGCGACGCAGGACCAGGAGCACGCATCACCATGACCCAGGACAAATACCACGCCGCGCTGCCCGGGCACGCCGACTTCCAGCTGCCCGCGGCCCGGCCGGCGAAGCCCCTCAACGGCAACCGGCCGGGCCGGCGCCGGGCCCTGCCCGCGGCGAACGGCCACAACCCGGCGCAGATCGAGGCCGCCGCGCCGGAGCCCGCGGAGGAGCTGGACCAGGTCGACATCTGGGACCAGCGGGTGGCCAACGGCCTGGCCTTCCTGCGGCGGCGCCTGGCCGGGGCGTACGAGGTCGACGACTTCGGTTTCGACCCCGAGCTCAACGACGCGATCTTCCACCCGATGCTGCGGGTGCTCTACCGGGACTGGTTCCGCACCGAGGTCTTCGGCATCGAGAACGTGCCGGAGGTCGGCAGCGGGCTCGTCGTCGGCAACCACTCCGGCACGCTCGCCCTGGACGCGCTGATGCTCACCGTGGCGCTGCGCGACCAGCACCCGGCCGACCGGCATCTGCGGTTGCTCGGCGCCGACCTGGTGTTCCGCATGCCGGTGCTGTCCGAGCTGGCGCGTAAGGCCGGCGCCACAGTGGCCTGCAACCCGGACGCCGAGCGCCTGATGAGCGATGGCGAGCTGGTCGGCGTCTTCCCCGAGGGCTTCAAGGGCATCGGCAAGCGCTTCTCGGAGCGTTACAAACTGCAGCGCTTCGGCCGTGGCGGCTTCGTCTCCGCCGCCCTGCGCACCGGCACCCCGATCGTGCCGGTGGCGATCGTGGGCGCCGAGGAGATCTATCCGATCCTGGCCGACCTCAAGCCCCTGGCCCGCCTGCTCGGCATGCCCTATTTCCCGGTCACGCCGACGTTCCCGTGGCTCGGGCCGCTGGGGCTGGTGCCGCTGCCCAGCAAGTGGCTCATCGAGTTCTGTCCGCCGATCCCGACCGCGCACCTGACCGAGTCCGCGGACGATCCGATGGTTGTCTACAACCTGGCCGATCAGGTCCGCGAGACGATCCAGGCGACCCTGCACTCACTATTGGAGAAGCGCCCGGACCCGTTCGGCTTGTAACATGAGAAGTGAGGGGCGGCCCCGACTCTCGCAGTCGGACACCGCCCCTCGCCATGTCTCAGCCTTGGCGGCTCAGCCTCCGAAGATGTTTCCGAGCAGGCCACCGAGCAGACCCTTGTCCTCCTCGCCGGTGACGTCACCGACCGGGTCGGAGGAGATCAGCGGTTCCGGGGTCTCCGTCGTGGCCTTTGTCGACGGTGCGCCGTCGACGTCCTGCGGGACGGTCTTGCCGCCCGCCGGGTCGGCCGCCGGCTCGTCGCTGCTCTTCGGCTTCGGCTTCTTCCCGGCGTCACCCTTGTTGCCGGTGCCGGTCGTCGCTTCTTTCTGTCCCTGACCCGACGGCTGATCGTCGAGGGAGCCGGTGGAGGCGCCGGCCGTGCAGTCGCGCAGCTTCGGGCCGATCGCATCGCCGCCGGACTGGGTGACCGTGTCGCAGCCGAGCCCGGAACGCAGGTCGTCGGCCCGCTCGTGCACCAGGTCGAGCAGCTTCATCGAGGTCAGCGCCCGCTCGCGGTTGTCCGGGCTGAGCCGTTCCAACCGAGGGCTCAGCACCCGGCGCTGGTTCTCGACGAACGTGTCGACCGAGTCGAGCGGCGCCTTGTCCTTGCGGGCCACCGCGGAGGACGTGAGCAACTTGACGCCCTGCCGGGTGTCGTTGTCCATGTCGCCGAGAACGTCGCGGAATCTCGGGTTGTCACCGGGCATCGCGACCGCCTCGGCGAGCCGGTTGCGGGCGAAGCTCAGGGAGAGCTGACCCCGGGTGACGTCGGAACCGGCCATGGCCAGCTGAGCACGTTCGGTGGAGCGCTTGACGCCGTACAGGGCGTCGCCCGGTGCGGCGTTCTCGCTTGCTGCGGAGATTCCCGAGACGGCCATGGCGCCGGCGGCGACACCGATGACGATCGCGCCGCGGGCGCGGATCCGGCGGCCGGTCTTGCCGAGCAGCTTGCGGACCGGCTCGACCGCCTCCTGCTGTTCGGTGGCGCTCGCGGTCTTCCCGATACCGTCCCGCTCGGCCGTGGCCACGAGCATCGCTCGCAGACCCATCCGGAACTCGGGATCCACCTGGACCCCGGACCGTGCCGCGGAGAGGCTGTGCCCGATGGCGACCAGCTCGGCGAGTTGTTCGTCGGCCTGCCCCCGGGTGTGGTGGCGACGGCCGCGGTCGGTCTCGTCGAGCAGCTCCGCGAAGCGCTCGGCGCTCCGGCGATCGAAGATATTCAAGTTCACCGTGGGCACCTCCCTTCGCTCGTGACTGATTCACCGGCGAAATCGCCGGCGGTCGCGACGGAACCGGCGGGCCAACGGCCCGCCACTGGTCGCACCCGGACAAACGCTCGACGGGCGGGCCCGGTTACGGGTGTCAGCTGGGCGGCGGGGCCCACAGAGATCGACATACGGTGAATTGCCATCACCACTGGAACCCATCGGGCAGCAACCGGGCGAGTGCCCGGACAGCCCGGTACTGCAGTGCCTTGATGGCACCCTCGTTCTTGCCCATGGTCTGTGCGGTCTCGGCCACCGAGAAGCCCTGCAGGAAGCGCAGCACGATGCATTCCTGCTGCTCGGGGTTGAGTTGCTTGACCGCAGTGAGCAGGGCCACGTTGGTGATGTGGTCGACGACAGCGGCCTCCGGGCTGCCCTCGGGGCCGCGGTCCTCGCGGTCCGCGTCGAGCACGTCGCCGGTGGTCACCTCGAGCCGGTAGCGGCCCGACTTGAAGTGGTCGGCGACCAGGTTGCGCGCGATGGTCACCAGCCAGGCGCCGAGGTCCCGGCCCTGCCAGGTGAAGCTGCCGATCCGCTTGAGCGCCCGCAGGAACGTGTCGGACGTGAGGTCCTCGGCGAGTTGCCGGTTGCCGACGCGGAAGTAGACGAACCGGAAGACCGTGTCGACGTACCGGTCGTAGATCAGTCCGAAGGCGGCGGACTCGCCGGCCTGGGCCCGCTCGACCAGGCCCCACACCTCGGCGGCCGCGTCACCCGGGTCGGGGCGCGCCGGATACTTCGGCGGCTCCGACGCACTCGGTGGTCCGGTGGTGCTCTGCGCCGGGACGACGACGGTGTTGTCACCCTCGGTGGTCCCGGCCCGGCGGTCCGGTCCGGCCTGCTGCGGCGGCTGCGCCGGCCGGCCCGGTACGGCGACCCGCCCGCTGCCCGGTTGCGCGTTCCCCGTCGGCGGCAGGTTCCGGCTCGGGGACTCGTTGATGGGCGGCCGATTCCGGGTCCGCTTGGGCCCGTCGCTGCGGATCGCGTGCGCGATCGTGTCGTCGATGCCCCGGCGGAGGCCGTTCAGGCCCTCCGTGAGCGCGAGGCGCGCTGCGAACACATCACGGCTGTACGGATCGCCGGCGTACACATGACTCACTGCGCCTCCTTGACCCGGCGGGCCGTCGATGAGCGGTGTCAGAACCCGATCCACAACAAAAGGGGTGGGGCGGCCGCGCATTGCAGGCCAACCTCACCCACGGATGTGGAATCCGTTACACAGACGGGAGTATTGCGGAGCTCGACCACGGGGAGTCGCACAACGTGTGCGCTGCGCGAAATTATCCCGAAGTGGCACAGAGCCCGCATCAAGAACATCTGTCACCATGTAGGACACCCTCGCCGCCGGGCCGGACACGCCGTCCGGCCACCCGATCGGGCGCCTTCTGTGCCAGACTCGGGCGTCGTGGAGAACAGCGCGCGCGACCCGGTCCGGACCTCCGCGCGGCGGCGCCCAGACGCCGCCGCCCTGATCTCCGGCGACACCGTCGTCACGTGGTCTGAGCTGGACGAACGCGTCTCGCGCGCGGCCGGCCGGCTGGCCACCGGCTGCGCTCGTGGCGATCGGGTGGCGCTGGTGCTCGGCAACACCGTCGACTTCGCCGTCGCATATTTCGCGGTGCTGCGGGCGGGGCTGGTCGCCGTGCCGCTCAATCCCGGCTACACCGTCGACGAGCTGACCTACGCGCTGGCCGACAGTTCGGCCGCCCGGGTGGTCGCCGATGACGCGGTGCTGGGTCGGTTGCGGCTGTCGGATCCGGTAGCCGTACCGCTGGCTGAGCTGCTGTCCGGGGAGCCGGTTGCGCCGCAGCCGGCCGGGGCCGACGACCTCGCGGTCCTGCTCTATACCTCCGGGACCAGCGGGCGGCCGAAGGGCGCCATGCTCACCCACCGTGCGCTCGCCGCCAATCACGATCAGCTCGCCCTGATCGAGCCGGCCGTGCTCAGCGCTACCGACGTGGTCCTGCTCACCATCCCGTTCTTCCACGCCTACGGGCTGAACACCGGCCTCGGTGCCATCGCCCACTACGGCGCCTGCGGGGTGCTGGTGGACCGCTTCGAGCCGGCGGCGACGCTCGCGCTGATCGCGGAGCGCCAGGTCACGGCCGTCATCGGGGTGCCGTCCATGTATGCGGCTTGGTCGCGCGAGCCGGCCGCGCGCGAGGCTCTCGCGGCGGTGCGGACGGCGGTTTGCGGCGCCGCGCCGTTCGACCCGGCCGACGCGGCCCGCTTCACGGCCGTGACCGGCAAGACCGTGCTGATCGGGTACGGCCTGACCGAAGCCGCGCCGGTGCTCACCACGACCGCGGTCAGTGACCGGGAGAAGGCCGGCTCGATCGGCCGCCCGCTGCCCGGGGTGTCGCTGCTGCTGCGCACGGCCGACGGCGAGGTGCTGTGGCGCGACGGGCTCGTCGCGGACCAGCACGACGACGCCGAGCTGGACCTGGATCTGGAGGTCAGCGCCGGCACCGACCCCGGTGAGATCGTCGTGCGCGGGGAGAACCTCTTCTCCGGCTACTGGCCGGAGGGGCGCGACGGCCCGGACGCCGACGGGTGGTGGGGCACAGGTGACATCGCATACGCGGACGCGGACGGTGACCTGGTGCTGGTGGACCGGATCGGCGAGCTGATCCTGGTCAACGGCTTCAACGTCTATCCGGCCGAGATCGAGCGGGTGCTCGACGGGCACCCCGGCGTGGCCGAGGCGGCGGTGATCGCCATCCCCGACCAGCTCACCGGGCAGGCGCCGTACGCCTACGTGGTCCCCGCCCTCGACCCCGCGCCCACCCCCGCCGAGCTGCAGGTCTACTGCGCCGCCCAGCTGGCCCGCTTCAAGCTGCCGGCCGGGATCGAGTTGGTCGCCGAACTGCCGCACTCGGCGATCGGCAAAGTGCGAAAGGGGGCCTTGCGTTGACCCGGGTCACGCTGATCAGCCGGGACGGCTGCCACCTGTGCGAGGTCGCCGAGCAGATCCTGGACCGGATCGCCCCCGGGCAGTGGTCCCGGGTCGAGATCTCGGAGTCGATCGAGCTGGAGCGCGAGTACGGCGACCGGGTCCCGGTGGTGCTGCTCGACGGCAAGGAGCATGGCTACTGGCGGGTCGAGGAAGATCGTCTGCTGCGGGATTTGGGTAGACCGCCGGGTGCCCCCCGGCTGTAATCTCTCGCGGTGGCTCGAACTCACCTTGTCTGGGACTGGAACGGCACCCTGCTCGACGACCTCTCGCTGGTCGTCTCCTCGACCAACCACACGTTCGCGGCCGTCGGCGGGCGCAGCGTCGACTCCGACGAGCACCGGCGGCTCTTCCGCCGGCCGGTCGCCGACTTCTACGCCGAGATCCTCGGCCGGGCCGTCGACGCGGCGGAGTTCGAGGAGCTCGACCGGATCTTCCACGAGGCGTACCGGGTCGGGCTGACCACGGCGTCGCTGGCCGCCGACGCCGAGGCCGCGATCAAGGCCTGGCCGGGCAGCCAGTCGCTGCTGAGCATGTGGTTCCACGACGAGTTGGTCCCGGCCGTGCGGACGTACGGGCTCGCCGGCGTGTTCACCCGCATCGACGGGCGGCCCACCGAGGTCGACGGCGGGCTCAAGGCCGGCCATCTCGCCCGGCACCTGGCTGAGCTCGGGATGCCCGGCGACCGGGTGGTGCTGATCGGCGATTCGCTGGACGACGCCGAGGCGGCCGAGGCGGTCGGCGCCGACTGCGTGCTCTACACCGGCGGGTTCACCGACCCGGCCCGGCTGCGGGCCAGCGGCCGGCCGGTGGCGGACCGGCTCGTCGATGCGGTGCGGCTCGCGCGTGCACTGTGACAATCGTCGTCGCAATGTCGACGTCATTGGCATATCGGGGCGGTAAGCGGTAATACTCGGCGTTGAGTCGACGGGAGATAACACGCCGACTCGATCTTTGTCCAGTTCCGCTATCAAGATCGCGATTTGTGCACGCCTTCACAAGCGCCTACTCTGTGACTTCGACGAGCCCCGCTATCACAGCCGGTCCACGCAGGCGCCACCGGTACAGGACCTGCAGCAGGGCTCCCCGTAGGTTCGCCTCGTCGGCACGGAGTCAGATGAGTCAGCAGCGTCATGGAAGCACGCCGGCAAACACCGGTGCAGTCCCCGCCTTCCCGGATCTTCCGGAGGCGACGATCGCGCGGCTACCGGAATATCTTCGCGCCCTGCACAACCTCGCCGAGACCGGTTCCGAGACGGTTTCCAGCGAGGGCCTCGCCGCCGCGGCGGGGGTCAACTCGGCCAAGCTCCGCAAGGACCTCTCCCACCTGGGTTCGTACGGCACCCGCGGCGTCGGCTACGACGTGGCGCTGCTCATCGACCAGATCGAATACATCCTCGGGCTCGACCAGCGCCGTGCCGTGGCCCTGGTCGGCGTCGGTAACCTCGGCCACGCGCTCGCCGGCTACGACGGCTTCGCCAGCCGCGGGTTCCGCATAGTGGCTCTGTTCGACGCCGACGCCGATCAGGTCGGTAAGCCGCTCAGCGGGCTGACCGTCCGGCACATCAGCGAGCTCGGCCAGGCCGTCGTCGAGGAGGGCATCACCATCGGCGTGATCGCCACCCCGGCCGGCGCCGCGCAGGCGGTCGCGGACGATCTGGTGGCTGCGGGGGTCACCAGCATCCTCAACTTCGCCCCCTGCGTGCTGTCGGTGCCGGCCGGTGTCGACGTCCGCAAGGTCGACCTCGCCATTGAGCTGCAGATTCTCTCCTTTCACGAGCACCGCAAGGCATCGCTGACGGCGATCCCCGGCGGGCGCTCACCGGAGGCGGGCAACCAGGAGGCGGTCGGGTCGTGAATCTGCTCAGCGTCGGCGCGTCCTATCGGACGGCCGGGATCGACACCCTCGAACGCCTCACCATCGCCGGCTCCGACATCCCGGCCGTGCTGCAGAAGCTCCTGGCCCAGCCGTACGTCGGCGAGGCCGTGGTGCTGTCCAGCTGCAACCGGGTCGAGGTATATGCGGCTGTCTCCGGCTTCCACGGCGGCCTCAGCGACGTCTGCACCGTCCTGGCCGAGCACTCCGGCATCGGCGCCAACGACCTCGCCGGTCACCTCTACGTGCACTACGACGAGGCGGCCGTGCGCCACCTGTTCCGGGTCTCCGCCGGCCTCGACTCGATGGTCGTCGGCGAGGCGCAGATCCTCGGCCAGCTCCGGGACGCATACCACTCGGCGACCGAGAACGACACCGCCGGCCGGCTCCTGCACGAGCTGATGCAGCAGGGGCTGCGGGTCGGCAAGCGCGCCCACTCCGAGACCGGCATCGACCGGGCCGGGCAGAGTGTCGTCACCGCCGCCCTGGAGGTGGCCGCCGCGACCTTCGGCGGCGACCTGGCCGGGCGCACCGGCCTGGTGGTCGGCGCCGGCGCGATGGGCGCGCTCTCCGTGGCGACCCTGACCCGCACCGGGGTCGGGCCGCTGCAGATCACCAACCGCGGCGCGGCCCGGGCCGATCGCCTGGCCGAGGCGTACGGCGCCACCGCCGTCGCGTTCGACGCGCTGGAGGAGGCGATCGCCGCGGCCGACATCGTCGTCTGCGCCACCGCGTCCACCGAGCACGTCCTGACCGCCGCCACCCTGGCCGGCCGGCAGCGACCGCTGGTGGTGCTCGATCTGGCCGTGCCGCGCGACGTGGCCCCCGAGGTCGGCGAGCTGCCCGGCATCACCGTCGTCGACATCGACACCCTGGCCGCGAGCCGGCGCACCCTGCCGGCCGCCGCCGAGACCGCCGCGGTCGAGCAGATCGTCGCCGCCGAGGTCGAGCATTTCCTCTCCTGGCTGCGCGGTGCGGAGGTCGCGCCGACCGTCGCCGCCCTGCGCAACCGAGCGGACGACGTGGTCAGCGCCGAGCTGCGCAAGCTCTCCGCGCGCCGGCCGGAATTCACCGAGGAGCAGCGGGCCGACGTTTCCCGTACCCTGCACCGGGTCGTCCAACAGCTGCTGCACTCGCCGACCGTGCGGGTTCGTCAGCTTGCCGCCGAACCCGGCGGCGATCAGTACGCGGCCCTGCTGCGCGAACTGTTCGACCTCGACGTCCCACACGCCACCCAGGCCGACGCCGTACCCGAGATCGGAGGACAGGGGTGAGTAAGCCGTTGCGCCTCGGCACCCGTGGCAGTGCCCTCGCGCTCGCCCAGTCCCAGCTCGTCGCAGACTCGCTGACCACCGCGACCGGCCGCCCGGTCGAATTGGTGCGCATCGTCACGGCCGGCGACCGTTCCGCCGCGCCGGTCGCCCAGCTCGGCGTGGGGGTCTTCGTCTCCGCGCTGCGCGACGCGTTGCTGGCCAACCAGATCGACTTCGCGGTCCACTCGTACAAAGACCTGCCCACCGCGCCGCCGCCGGGGCTGCACATCGCGGCCGTCCCGCAGCGCGAAGATCCGCGTGACGCGCTCATCGCGCGCGACAACATGACGCTCGCGGAGCTGGCCCCCGGCGCCGCGATCGGCACGGGCGCGGTGCGCCGAATCGCGCAACTGCATGCTTTGGGCCTACAGTTGCAGGTCACGCCGATCCGCGGCAATGTCGACAGCCGCATCGCGAGAGTGCTCGGTCCCGAGGCCGACCTCGACGCGGTTGTCCTGGCCCGGGCCGGCGTGGTGCGTCTCGGCCGGGCCGCCGAGATCACGGAAACGTTGGACCCGATGCTCATGCTGCCCGCACCCGCACAGGGTGCGCTGGCGATCGAGTGCCGATCCGACAACGCAGACCTGGTCGAGCTGCTGGCTGCACTCGATCATGCACCGTCCCGCGCCGCCGTCACGGCGGAACGGGCGATGCTCGCCACGCTCGAGGCCGGTTGCTCCGCACCGGTCGCGGCACACGCCGAGCTTGCCGAAGGCGAGCAAGGCGACGAGATCTACCTGCGCGGTGCGGTGATCAGCCCGGACGGGGCCCGAGCTGTCCGGCTGTCGCGCACCGGAACGCCCGCCGACGCGGCGGAGATCGGCAAGGCGCTCGCCGCCGATCTCCTCGATGCCGGCGCCGACACCCTGATGGGGAGCACAGAATGACCACCCGTACCGCCCGCAAGTCCGCAGGGCGCATCGCTTTCGTCGGCGCCGGACCCGGCGATCCCGGCCTGCTGACCCGCCGGGCCCACGACACCCTCGCCGACGCCGACCAGGTCGTCTACGACCGTGGCGTGCCCGAGTCGCTGCTCGCGGCAATCCGGGCGGAGGCCAAGGACGACACCCAGTTCAGCCCGGCCGAGGGGGCACCCGGCGACGTCGCCAAGGTGCTGCTCTCGGCGGCCAAGTCCGGCCTGTCGGCGGTGCACCTGGTCGCCGGTGACCCGTTCGGTCACGAGGCCGTCGTCAAGGAGGTCCAGGCCGTCGCCCGGACCGCCGTGCACTTCGAGGTCGTGCCCGGCCTGGGCCAGGCCGAGGGCGTCGCCACCTACGCGGGTGTGCCGCTGCCCGGCGTGCGCACCGCGGCCGACATCGACGACGTGACCGCCCTGGACTTCGACGCGCTGGCCTCGGCCGCGGTCAAGGGCTCGTTCGCGGTCGCCGTCGACGCCGGCGACCTCGCCGCCGTCCGCGACGGTCTGCTGGCCGCGGGCGTCGAGCCGGGCACGCCGGTCGGCGTGACCGGCGACGGCACCGGAGAAACCCAGTACACGACCACCTCGTCGGTGGACAGCTTCGTCGCGGCGGCGCTCGGCTTCACCGGCCGGGTCGTGCTCACCGTCGGCGCGGAGGTCGCCCAGCGCGACAAGCTGAGCTGGTGGGAAAACCGTCCCTTGTACGGCTGGAAGGTGCTCGTCCCGCGCACCAAGGAGCAGGCGGGCGCGATGAGTGCCCGGCTGCGGGCGTACGGGGCCATCCCGTGCGAGGTGCCGACGATCGCCGTCGAGCCGCCGCGCACCCCGGCGCAGATGGAACGGGCCGTCAAGGGCCTGGTCGACGGCCGGTATGCCTGGGTCGTCTTCACCTCGGTGAACGCGGTCCGCGCGGTCTGGGAGAAGTTCGCCGAGCACGGCCTGGACGCCCGCCACTTCGGCGGCGTCAAGATCGCCTGCATCGGTGAGGCCACCGCCGACGCCGTCCGCGCGTTCGGCATCCAGCCCGAGCTGATCCCGGCCGGCGACCAGTCCAGCGAGGGACTGCTGGCCGAGTTCTCGCCGCACGACGAGATCCTCGACCCGGTCGGCCGGGTGCTGCTGCCGCGCGCCGACATCGCCACCGAGACGCTGGCCGCCGGCCTGATCGAGCGCGGCTGGGAGGTCGACGACGTCACGGCGTACCGCACGGTCCGCGCGGCGCCGCCGCCGGCCGACATCCGCGACGCGATCAAGTCGGGCGGCTTCGACGCGGTGCTGTTCACCTCGTCCTCGACGGTCCGCAACCTGGTCGGCATCGCGGGCAAGCCGCACGCCCGCACGGTCGTCGCGGTGATCGGCCCGAAGACGGCCGAGACGGCGACGGAATTCGGCCTGCGGGTCGACGTCCAGCCGCCGCACGCGTCGGTGCCCGACCTGGTCGAGGCCCTGGCGGGATATGCGGTGGAGCTGCGCGAGAAGCTGGCGGCGATGCCGGCCAAGCAGCGCCGCGGCTCCAAGGTCCAGGGCCCGACCGCCCTGCGCTTCCGCTGATCTTCCGCGGACCGGCCCGATGATCGGGCCGGTCCGCCGCACTTTGTCCCACCGGGCCGGCTTCGCGGTCGACCCTTTGTCCCACCGGGCCGGCTTCGCGGTCGACCCTTTGTCCCACCGGGCCGGCTTCGCGGTCGACCCTTTGTCCCACCGGGCCGGCTTCGCGGTCGACCCTTTGTTTCGCGGGGTCGGCTTCGCGGCCGGCCTCTTGTTTCGCGGGGTCGGCTTCGCGGTCGGCCTCTTGTTTCGCCGGACCGGCGTCTTTGCCGGCCTGGCCGGGGCGGTTGATCGACCGGCCTGGTTCCGCCGGCTCACGCGGCCGGCCTGGCTGAGGAGTGAGCATGTCGTTCCCCGATGTGCGTCCGCGGCGGCTGCGCCGCACGCCCGCCCTGCGGCGGCTGGTCGAGGAGACCAGGATCGCGCCGGCCGAGCTGATCCTGCCGCTGTTCCTCAAGGAAGGCCTGACCGAGCCGCGGGCGATCAGCTCGCTGCCCGGCGTGGTGCAGCACTCGCGCGAGTCGCTGCGCAAGGCCGCCCAGGAGGCCGTCTCGGCCGGGGTCGGCGGCCTGATGCTCTTCGGCGTGCCGGACAGCGCCAACAAGGACGACACCGGCTCGGCCGGGCTCGACCCGGACGGCATCCTGAACGTCGGCATCCGCGACCTGATCTCCGAGGTCGGCGACGCCACCGTGGTTATGGGTGACCTGTGCCTGGACGAGTTCACCTCGCACGGGCACTGCGGGGTGCTGTCCTCCGACGGCACGGTGGACAACGACGCCACCCTGGAGATCTACGGCCGGATGGGCGTCGCGCAGGCCGAGGCCGGCGCCCACGTCGTCGGGCCCTCCGGGATGATGGACGGCCAGATCGGCGTGATCCGCAAGGCCCTCGACCGGGCCGGCCACCAGGACGTCTCGGTGCTGGCCTACTCGGCGAAGTACGCGGGCGCCTTCTACGGCCCGTTCCGCGAGGCCGTCGAGTCGACGCTGCAGGGCGACCGGCGCACCTACCAGCAGAGCCCGGGCAACGTCCGCGAGGCGCTGCGTGAGGTCGAGCTGGACGTCGCCGAGGGCGCCGACATGGTCATGGTCAAGCCGGCGCTGCCGTATCTCGACGTGATCGCGGCGGTCCGGGAACGGGTCGACGTGCCGGTCGCCGCCTACCAGGTCTCCGGCGAGTACGCGATGGTCGAGGCGGCCGCGGAGAAGGGCTGGATCGACCGGCAGGGCGTCATGCTGGAGACCCTGACCTCGATCAAGCGCGCCGGCGCTCAGGTCATGCTCACCTACTGGGCGACCGAGGCCGCCCAGCTGCTGCGCGAGCGATACTGACAGCTCATGTAACGAACTCGCCTGGGTTTTCCGCCGCGGGTTAACTCAGTCGTCGTTCTTGATCGTGCCCGTCGCGATCGAGTCGGTGCGGCGGACGTTCGCCAGGCCCGCGATCGCGAGCGTGAAGTGCTCGTCCGCCTCCTTCCACCGGTCGCCCCGGATCTGCACCGGGAAACCGAGGCTGGTCGCGCCCGCCGCCAGGACCTTGCAACCCGCGTACGGGTCGAAGTCGACCCCGGGCCACGCCGACCCCGGCACCGTGGCCGCGCAGACCGTCAAGGGCTGGCTGAGCGGCCGGGAGAGGGTCACCGGGAAGATCAGCGCCGTCCGTCCGGCGGCGCCCTCGGCGACGCTCGCGTCCGCGACGGTCAGCGCTGCCCGGGAGTGGAAGCGGGCGACCTGCGGATCGTGATCGCTTGAGCCCTTCGAGCCGTTGGTCTCGTCGGCCGCCGCCCAGTCGGCGTTGATGTGCGCCGCCCGGATCTCGATCAGGTCGCCGTGCAGGGCGTCGTTGACGAACAGGTGGTCCAGCGTCTGCGCCGAACCGTCGAAGACGTAGGAATACGCCGACGAGGGTGCCTCCGCCGCCAGGTCGTCCCACAGGCTGTGCAGGCCGGCCTCGTACAGCGGGCCGAGCTGGTCGCCCGGGTTCGCCGGGACCGGGTCGTCCGGGCGCGGGAAGACGTTCAGGTCGCCGCCGTACGCGATCCGCGCCCGCGCGTCGGCGCCCTCGATCGCCGTGGTGATCGCCGCGCCGTAGCCGGCCTGCTCGGTGCGCTGCCCGACCCGGCCGTCCGGCCCGGACGAGAAGTGGTTGCTGACCGCCCAGAGCGGGAAGTGCTCCGCCGTGCCCGGAGCGGCCTTGACATCGAAGCGGGCCACCTGCGGGGCGCGGGTGTAGACGTTCGGGCCGTCCACGCCGGTCGAAGTGTCCACGTCGGCCGGCAGGACCGCGTTCAGCGCCTTCGGGTTCGACACGTCGGCGTTGCTCGCCAGCGGCGCGCCACGATAGCTGACCTGCGGGGCCGAGCCCAGGACCGGGTCGGCGGCCGAGGCGGCGGCCAGCGAGAGGCGGTCGGTGCGGTAGAGGAATGCCGCGGTGATGCCACGGGCGTCCGCGCCGGTGCGGTCGTACGCGGCCGCGTACCCCGGACCGCCCTTGCCCTTGATCGTCAGCGCCAGTTCCTGCAACGTGTCCGGCTGCCCGTCGGCGTCGTTCGTGTCGCCGCAGGCCAGGGCGCCGCCGGCGACCGCGCAGAGGTCCTGGTCCTCGGCCTCCTGCGCGAGGATCAGATCGGGGGAGTGCAGGCTGCCGACGATCTGATCGGCCAGGTCGTCGAGCTTCTCCCGGTATGCCGCCTCGCTCGCCGGGACGTAGTCGAACGGCGGGTTCACCCCCGGGCAGCCGGTGTTGCCGGTGAAGTCGCAGCCGTCGAACGGGTCGTCGCGGAAGTCGTACAGGTTTTCCACGTTGTAGGTCGAGACGGCGAACTCGGTGTGGCGTGCGGCGGCCCTCGGCGGGTTGTTCCGCGACGGGTCCACGCCGGGCGTGAACGCGGCGGTGGCCGGCTGGATGCCGTACTTGTTGAAGGAGTAGTAGAGGCCGCCGACCGCGTCGCCGGACAGCAGGTCGAAGGTCTTGGCCGGCGGCAGCAGCACGCCGCTGTCACCCGCGGTCGCCTTCACCCCCAACGTGCCGAGCAGGATGCGGTCGCCGTTGCCGTCGTCGACGGTGCCGGGCAGATTGTCCAGCGGGTGCGCGTCGCGGAAGACCCGCCGGGCGTACGGGTCGGCGCGGTCCAGCAGCGGGTCATCGCGGTCGATCACCCAGATCTCCGAGTCGGCGGTGCCGCCGAAGACGTTGCGGCCGGCGACGACCCCGGCGCCGGCCCGGACGCGGAGCTGCATGCCCTCGTGCCGCTCCCAGAAGCGGTCGGCCGCGGCCAGGTCCGCCGGCGGCGCCGCGACGTCGACCTGGACGTCACTCGCCGGCACGCCCTCGGCCAGCTTGCTGACCAGCGAGGCGCCGGAGAGCTGGGTCATCGAGAAGAACTCCGAGACCCGGGCCCGGACCACGATCTCGTCGCCGACGACCGGCACGTAGCCGCCGATCAGCGAGGAGAAGGCGCCCATGAAGACGAAGACGCCGTCCGAGCTGGCCGGGTCGCCGTCGTCGGTGCCCGTGCGGCTCTGCAGGAAGAAGCCGTGCTGGGCGGCGCCGGCGGACGTGCGGGCCAGCGTGCGCTGGGTGACGACACCGCGTACGTCGTACAGGATGCTGCTGGTGCCGTTGCCGGACGGGTTCGCCAGCGGCGACCGGTCGGTGCGCGGGCTCTCCGCGTCGGTGGTGGCGCCCTGCACGGCGCCCACGGTCAACGGCTCGGCGGCGGCACGGGCGGCGCCGGGGGTCAGCACGGCGATCAGCGTCGTGACGGTGAGCAAGGACAGTACGCGGCGGTAGCGCACGGTGCCTCCACAGCTCGGTGGCTCAGTCGGTGGGCTCGAGCCGCTGCACCAGTTGCGCGACGTCCACGCCGTACTCGTACCAGTCGCGGTCGGACTGGTAGCCGAGTTCGGCGTTGACCTTCAGCATCGACTCGTTGTGCTGCGCGTTCCAGGTCTGCACCTCGCGCAGGCCGGGCTCGGCGGAGCGCAGCTCGAACAGCATCCGGGCCTTGATCGCCCGGTCGATGCCGTAACCGCGGTGCTCGCGGACGACGATCGTGTCGTATTGGTCGGCGCGTTCCGGATGCTGCGCGGGCACGACCACCTCGGTCAGCCCGGCGACCGCGCCGGAAGCCTCGTGGATGGCCAGCACGATGTACGGCTTCAGCCCGCGGCGGTGCAGCGTGTTCAGGCTGTCCCGCAGCCGCTGCGGGTCGGACGAGCTCGGCCGCAGATCGAGATCGCTGTCGTCGCCGTCCTGCCCCTCGAGCTTGGCCTGCGCGTACGCCTCCAGCAGCGCGGGGGGCAGCCCGCCGGGATGGTGTTCGACCCGGTAGCCGGCGCTGATGCCGTTCGCCATGGTGCCCAGGGCGTTCCAGTCCACGCTGGACAGGGTCAGGACGCTGCGAGTCTCCACATACTCCCGCTCGAAGCCGAGCGACGCGTAGAACGGCAGGGCCGGGGTGTCGCCGATCGCCTCGACCCCGATGGACGAGAAACCCTCGAGGTAGGCCCGGCGCGCGGCGACCGCGACCAACTGCCGGCCGAGGCCTCGCCGGCGCAGATTGGGGTGGACCAGCACTTCGAGCACGCCGATGTCGCCCAGCAGCAGGACGCTGACGTGGCCGTAGATGGTGCTCTCGCCCTCGGCGAGCCGATCGTCCTCGGCGACCCAGCTGATCCGGCGCTCACCCGGCATGGTCTCGGCCAGATAGTCGACCACCTGGACGTCCTGCCAAGGTGGATCGTCGGGGAGGTCCGCGGCCAGCACCGCGTTGTACGTCTCCACGAGCGACCGGATCTCCCCCGCCGACGCGGTCCGGGGATCCCACTCACGCACCCTCACGAGTACAGCTTGCCGGTACATGGACCTTCAGGGAAGTGCCGGGCGAACAAATGTACGCGACCCGTCACTGTGGGTTGTCGATCAAACCCGGCTGCGCTGCCCGTAATCATTGGCCGCATCAAACACCTTCTGCGCGTAAGGACGCACCGCGTTGTACGACAAAATGGCCTCCCACCAGGCATCCGGCTTGGCGAGATCGCGCCCGCCCTGGCACAGGTACTTGGCGGCGGCCAGGGACGCGTCGTCGATGTCGTTCGGATCGGAGACACCATTGTTGTCGGCATCAACACCATTGCCGACGGAGATGGCGGTCCAGGTCTGCGGGATGAACTGCAGCGGCCCGATGGCCCGATCGAACTGGCTGTCCCCATCGAGCGCACCCTGATCGGTGTCCCGGATCTCCTGCCGCCCACCCTTACCGTCCAACGGCAACCCGAAGATCGGCGGCGCGACGGACCCGTCGACATTGAGCACGGCCCCGTTGGCGCTGCCGTGCGAAGACTCCACCTTGGCGATGGCGGCGATCGTGGTCCAGGTCAGATGGCAGCTCGGGGTGGTGCGGCCGACAACAAGCTCGGCGTAGCCGTAAGCCTGCACGGCGACGACCGGGATGCCGGCCTGGGTGCCGGTCTGCTGCGCCCAGGAGGCCAGCACGTCGGCCGGCCGGGCGCCACCGACGGCCGGCTGAGCGCCGGGCAAGGTGCCACCCACACCAGGAGCGGTAGCGCCGGGAGTCGAGGGCAACCCGCCGACGCTGGGCGGCAGCCCGACCGGCCCGGAAACGGCACCGGCCGATGGATCACCCTCAAGCCCGAAGCCAGGCGTCGCGCTGGGTGACGGCACAGACTGCAAAGCCTGCGGTACGAGATAGACCCCGGCCGTCCCGGCGGCGCCGAGCAGCAGGGCGGCGATGACAGCGGGGAGGATGAGCCGGCCGCTCGGGCGCTTGGCCCAGGCGGAGGTGCTGCGAGCGGTGCTCCGCGCGACTCGAACCGGGTTGGCCCGGCGGAGCACTCGGGTGGCCCTGCCTTTTGAGGCGGCGGCCAGGGCGGCTGCTGTGGGCGCGGCCGTGCCTGCGGCAGCCTTATCTGCCTGGGTCTTGTCTCCCTGGGTCTTGTCTGCCTGAGTCTTGTCTGCCTGGGTCTTGTCTTCGGCCTTGTCGCCAGTTTTTGGCTCGGCCTTGTCGCCGGTTTTTGCCTCGGCCTTTGCCTCGGCCTTTGCCTCGGCCTTGTCGTTCTTGGTCCCGGCGTCGGCTTCGGTGCTGGCCTTGTCGTCCTTGTTCTTGGGGTCGATTCCATCGGCCTTTACCGATGTTGCCGGGTTCTTCTCCGGCCCTGAGCTTGTCCCGCCCGCGATCGCCGACTCTGGTCCGGCGGTTGTGCTTGTTTCGGCTAGGGCCCCCGACGCAGCGCTTGTTTCGGTCTTCACGCTCGGCTCGGCGTTCGTCTCGGCCTTGGCGTCGGGCTGGGGTTTGGCGTTTGTTCCTGCCTTGGCCGGCGGCGCGGTCTCGGCTTTGGTGTCGGGGCGGGGTGTGGTGGTTGTTTCGGCCTTGGCTGGCGGTGTGGTGTCGGGGTGGGGTGCGGTGGTTGTTTCGGCCTGGGGTGCGGTGGTTGTTTCGGCCCTGGCCGGCGGCTCGGTGTTCGGTCCGCTCGGGGAGCCGGCCTTCGCCGCCGTGGGCAGATGGGTGGTCGGCTCGCCCGCGGGGACAGCCTCCGCTGCCTGGTGCATGCCGTTGGCGGTCGCGGTCACACCCGACGTCATGGTGATAGCAGAGTCAGACTTGTCGGAAACCTCCGCTGTTGCCTCGGAAGGCAGCCCGGTCTGGGCGCCGGCCTCCGCAGGCTCGTCGCCGGACCTCACTCCCGAGGTCGAGGACTCCTCCTCGGGCGCCGCGCCCGAGCTCCCGAGGGGTCCGTCGCTGTGCGGCGCCGGGGATCGCTGCCCGGGCCGCTTCGGGGATTTCTCCTGCCCGTCCACCACCTGCACGACACTACCGGGCGACGCTGAATGCCGGTGTCCATGGAACATGCCCGATATGTCCCGCGCGGCCTGGGGATCGGCACCACAACTTGTCACAGCCACGCCATACGCTGTGGGCATGCCGCGCTATGACTACCGCTGCCGCGCCTGCGGTGACACCTTCGAGTTGAACAGGCCGATGGCCGAATCCTCCGCCCCGGCGGCGTGCCCCCAGGGTCACGCCGACACGGTCAAGCTCCTGTCCACAGTCGCGGTCACCGGCCGCAGCGCAGCCACGCCGTCTGCCCCTTCCGGCGGCGGCGGGGGTTGCTGCGGCGGCGCCTGCGGCTGCTGATCCCTAGGGCGCCTGACCTGATGAATCGCGTCCGCCCGGGAGCGCTATGGGCCAATTTGGTCGGCTCGGGTGGATTTACCCCCGATGGTCGTCTGGGTGATTGGGCCACCGGCTGACGCAGTGCCTCGATCGGGCGATTGTCCGCCTCGGGGAGCGCGGCGACGCACCTTGTACTTGCGGGCGGTGCGGCGGTGCGGGCGGTGCTTGCGGCGGTGCGGGCGGTGCTTGCGGCGGTGCGGGCGGTGCTTGCGGCGGTGCGGGCGGTGCTTGCGGCGGTGCGGGCGGTGCTTGCGGCGGTGCGGGCGGTACGCGCGGGCAGTGCTTGCGGCGGTGCGGGCGGTACCTGCAGGCGGTGCTTGCGGGCGATTTCTCGCGCGGACATGTCGCTGCGGGAGTCCCGTTGGATCACCGTTCGATCCGGTTAGATCGCCTTTGTTCGAAACCTTATTGGTTGCTTTGATAGGCTTTGGCATTTTTGGGCCCTCGTGGAGACTGCTTCAGGCCCTTCGGTGTCCCACTGCCAAGTGCTTGAGTCGTGGGCGTTATGCCGGTATTTCTGGCGGGGATGCTCCGGCTGAGTCTCGTGCCGCCCGGCGTTGGCCGATGGGTATGCCGTGGCGGCGTGGGAGCTGATCGAGCCGCCCTCAAGATCCTCGTCGGGTCACCTGCCCTGGATCGATGTTGTTGCGTATGGGGTGCGGAGCGGACCACGCGGCCTCAAGATCCCTCGTCAGGGTCGCCGGCGCTGATCGACATTGATGCGTGCGGGTGCGCTGCGCCGATCACGCGGCCTCAAGATCCTTGTCGGGTCGTCAGCGCTGGATCGACTTTGTTGCGTGCGAGTGCGGAGCGGACCGTGCCGCTACAAGATCCGGCCGCGGCGCCGAGCAGGCCTGTGGGTGTGATCGCTTCGTCGGGGTATGGCGATCGATCGGAGACCCGGTCGCGCAAAAGACTCTGAGGGCCACCGATCTCCAAGAGGGATCTCAGTGCCGTGCCTCGTTCGAGTGCTTTGTCGGTGGTCGGCGCATCCGAGGTTGTCGCCGAAGGATCGAAAACCCTAGCGACTTTGCTCGAAAGGCATGGATCGCGTTCCCCGATCTGGGCAGGTAGCAGCCGGACACCGACGCGCCCGCAGAAGTCTCAGCTCCGCACAAGATCTGCCGGTGGACTGCCGTGGCTCGGCGTCCAACCGAGATTCGGCCCCGGAGGCCGCGAACCCGAGCCGCCGCGATCAATGCCGCCACTGCCCGGCCCAACTCGGGCCGCTGCCCAACCCGAACCATCGCCCAACCCGAACCATCGCCCAGCCCTGGCCGCGGCCCAGCCCTGGTCCCTGGCCGCGGCCCAGCCCCGGTCACCGGCCTCCGCCCAGCCCCGGTCACCAGCCGCGGCCGAGGCCTGGCGGTCGGGGCCCGTAGCCAATCCCGGGATCAATTCAATCTGGATGTATCACCGAGGCCCCTTGTGAGATCTGTTGTCATGTCGACTGTTGACAGGCGCATAGACGTGACGCTGTGGTGATCGTCGGGTGACCTGCTGGAGTCGCACAACAGTGACTCGTGCGGGGACGTCCGAACGGGTCAGTGGAATTGACCGACTGCCGCGCAACTCGAACGTGAACCTCGTCGTTACGTCACGCGTAGTGCCGTGCGTGACCGTCGATGACCGACCATGGGTCGCCCTTCCGGGGTAGGCCGTGGCGGGAAGACGGTTACCGACCGTTTCTACGATGTGCCGTGTGATTGCGGTGCGGCAGCATGAAGCGCGACTTCCCAAGGGGGCGGAGGTTCTCACCGTGTCGGGACGGACCGACCTACCGAGCGGCCTTGTGACCTTCATGTTCACGGACATCGAGGGGTCGACGCGCCTCGCGCGGATGCTCGGCGAAGACTATGGCCGCGTGCTCAACGCCCATCGCGGCGTCGTTCGTGCAGCGCTGAGTAATTACGCTGGAGCCGAGCTTTTTACTGAGGGTGACTCTTTCTTCGTAGCTTTCGGGGATGCGGCGGCTGCCGTGTCGGCCTGTGTGGCAGCACAGCGTGCACTCGCCGCATACCCGTGGCCGAGCGCGGACGCGGCGCCTCGGGTCCGGATGGGACTCCACACGGGCTGGGCCACCCCGGTCGCCGGTGAGTACACGAGCGCCGAAGTGCACCGGGCCGCCCGGGTAGCCGCCGCGGCGCACGGTGGTCAGGTGCTCTGCTCCAAGGCGACCGCACTGGCGGTCGCCACCCGGTCGCCCGAGCCGGCTCCCCGCCGCGAGGACCTCGCCCTGATGGGCGCGGCAGCGAACGGGGCCGCAGCGAACGGGGCCACAGCAAACGGAGCCACAGCGAACAGGCCGGCAGCGAAAAGGCCGGGACCAGCGAACAAGGCGGGAGCGAACGGGAGCCGGCCACGACTCGGCGACCAGCACCGGGAACGCCGGATCGCCCACGCCGCGCCCCTGGACAGTGTGGACCTGCTGGACCTGGGCCAGTTCCGGCTCCGCGGCTTCGACGATGCCGAGCGGCTCTTCCAACTCGTCGCGCCGGGGCTTGAGCAGGCGTTCCCCCGTCCGCGTACCCCGGGCGCGCCGGTCGACAATCTTCCCGCCGCTGTCACGCCCTTCATCGGCCGGCGGAGCGAGATCGCCGAGCTGAAGAACCTGGTCGGCACGCACCGGCTGGTCACCGTCGCCGGGGCGGGTGGTGCCGGCAAGACCCGGCTCGCCGTCGCCGTCGCCGAGGACCTGCGGGCCGCGTACCCGGATGGCGTCTGGCTGGTGGATCTCGCCGAGGAGCAGCCGGCCGAGGCGCTGGCCGCCGCGATGGGGGTGCGGCCGGAGCCCGCCCGTCCGCTGCTCGACAGCCTCATCGAACGCTGCGCAGACGGCCGTACCCTGCTCGTTCTCGACACCTGCGAGGCCCGGCACCCGGCCGCCCGGGAGCTGATTCGCCGGCTGCTGGCCAGCTGCCGCCGGCTGGACGTGCTCGCCACCTCGCGCACCTCGCTCGGCGTGCCCGGTGAGCTGGTCTGGCGGATTCCGCAGCTGGCCCCCGCCGATGCCTACGCCCTGCTCACCACCCGGGCCGCCGCGGCCCGTGGTGGTCGGCCCGGCGCCGCCGGCGAGGCCGGCGACCTGGCCCGGATCGCGTCGAAGCTGGACGGTGCGCCGCTGGCCATCGAGCTGGCCGCGGACCGGTTGCGGCTGCTCTCCGCGGCGCAGCTCGCCGCCCGGCTCGACGATCCGATCGCCGCGCTCGACGCCGGTCGCCACGAGCCGGGCCGGCACGGCAGCCTGACCCGCAACCTCGACTGGTCCTATCGTGGCCTCAGCGACGGTGCCGCCCGGCTGCTGCGCCGGCTGGCCGTCTTCGCCTCCCCCGTGGAGCTCGACACCGTGGAATGGGCGGGTGAGGACGCCTTCGGCGCCCTGTCGGAGCTGGTCGACCGGTCGCTGGTCGAGGTCGTCGCCGGGTCGCGCTACCGGATGTCCGGGCAGGTCCGGGCGTACGCGACCCGCCGGCTGGCCGCCGTGGGGGAGGAGCCCGCCGCGCGGGAGGAGCACGTCGCCTGGTCGTTGCACACGCTGAACGGCGTGGCCGTCGACACCGACGGGCAACCACGGACCGTCTCGCTCACCGAGCTCGCCCCGTACGTGCAGGAGTGGCAGGCGGCGCTGCGCTGGTCGGCCACCGGTGGCAGTGTCCGGGCCGGGCTGCGGCTCGCCGGGGCGCTGGACCCCTGGTGGCGGGAGCACGGCGGCGAACGGGAGGGCCGGGACCTGCTCTACCGGCTGTACGGCCGGCTGGACGCCGAGCCGGGCGAGCGGATCGACCAGGCCGAGCTGGCGTCGGCGTACCTGGTCCACGCCGGACTCGCCGACGACCGGGACGAGCGGGCCCGCTTCCTGGACCGGGCCGAGGAGATCGCCCGCCAGGTCGGTCACCCCGCGTTGCTGGTGCGGGCGCTCGCCGGGCAGCGACTCTCGCTGGTGGCGGCCGGGCGGACAGCCGAGGCCGAGCAGGTGTGCCGCGAGGTCATCGCCCGGGCCGAACGCACCGGGGTGCCGGCCGAGGCGCTACCGGCGGTGGTGACGCTCGCCGAGTTGCTGTGGCGGCGCGATGCCCTGGACGAGGCGGCCGAACTGCTCGGCGGTGCCCGCCAGCTCGAGGCGGGACGGCCGGAGGACCGCGGCAGCCGTACCGTGGACTGGTTGTTGGGGATGGTGGCCTTGCGCCGCCGAGACCTGGTCGCTGCGCACGACCACCTGGTCGTCGCCCTACGGTCGCGCCTGCGGCACGGTTTCCGGGGCGCCGCGGCGGACGCCGTCGCTGCCATCGCCGTCCGATGTGCCGCCGGCGGCGACCCCGGCACCGCGACCGTCCTTTTCGGGGGTGCGGAATCGGTGCGGGGCGCACGCCGGGCGACCCAGTTCGGTGGCTTCTGGTCCGGGCGGCAGGCCGCCCTGAGGCGGGTGCTCGGCGACGCGGCCTTCGACGCGGCCTACGCCGATGGGGCGAAGATCGGCTTCAGCCGCGCCGTCGCGACGGCGCTGGCCGTCGAGCATCCGGACCTCGAGCACGGGTCGGCGCGCTTCGCGCAGACCCTGGGCTGAGTCCTATTCGACCAGGCTGCGGGCCCGGTCGAGATCGGACGGGCTGACGGACGCGAGCGAGCCGAAGACGCTCACGGCCTGGTAGTAGGTCCAGGCCAGGCTGTAGCAGGCCGGGCGCACCACGGCGCTGTAGGTGGCGCACTTGCGCTTGAGGTCGGCGTAGAACACGTTGTCCACGCGGTCCTTGTTGGCCGGGAACGCGCCGAGGTCCTTGTAGTTGCGGTAGCCGAAGTCGTGGTGCCAGCAGGCGTTGGTGAAGTCGAAGCCCAGCGGCTTGTCCGGGCTGGACGAGCAGTAGTCGGTGGCCCAGTCGAAGCCGTAGCTCGCCCAGGGCGCGCGGTCCAGGCGGGCGGCGTTCCAGGCGGCGGTGCTGGCCGCGGTGGTCTGGGTCCAGCGGGACAGGACGGTGGCCTTGCTGTCCGTGGCGGCGGAAGCCGCCACGGCGGGAGCCAGCAGGGCGAAGGCAGAGATCAGGACGACGAGGGTACGGCGGACGGACCGTTTCATCGAAACCTCCAGCGGTAGGCCGCCAGTCTTGGATCGAAAGGTTTCGAGATACAAGCTGATCAATGGAGAATTCCTTAACGACGCCTCAACTTACCGGTGGGTATTCCGCAGCGGGCCTGTCGTGTGCTGTCCTGGAAAGTGGTGTGGGACCCGGCCGCTATGGTGTGAACGTGCAGGTGGCCGTTAAGTGATCCGATTACCGCTGGTCCGACAGGGACCACTGCGGGCGCTCGCCGTGCGAGTGATCGCCGCCGTCGTCCTCGTGTTGCTCACCGTGTTGGTGATCTACATCGACCGCGACGGTTACCGCGACGTCAACGAGGACGGCCTGACTCTCCTCGACTGCTTCTACTACGCGGTCGTGTCGCTCTCCACCACCGGCTACGGCGACATCACCCCGGTGACGCCCGACGCGCGCTTCGTGAACATCGTTTTTATCACCCCGGCCCGCGTGCTCTTCCTGATCATCCTGGTCGGCACGACCCTCGAGGTGCTGACGGACCAGTACCGGAAGAGCATCAGGGTCACCAGGTGGAGGCGTAAGTTGAAGGACCACATCATCGTCTGCGGCTACGGCACCAAGGGCCGCGCCGCGGTCAGCGCGCTGCTGGAGACGGGCTACGACAAGTCCCGCATCGTGATCGTGGAAAGCCGCGACGAAGCCCTGCGCCAGGCCGCGACCGCCGGCCTGGTCGCGATCGAGGGCAACGCCACCCGTTCGGCGGTGCTGCTCGAGGCGGACGTGAAGAACGCCAAGTCGGTCATCATCGCCACCGACAGCGACGAGGCATCCGTCCTGATCACCCTGACGGTGCGGCAACTGACGGCCGGCCAGGTGCGAATCATCGCGGCGGTCCGCGAGCAGGAGAACGCGGCGCTGCTCAAGCAGAGCGGCGCCCACCACGTCATCGTGTCGTCGTCGACCGCGGGCCGGCTGCTCGGCCTGACCACGACGACCCCGCCGCTGATCGACGTGGTCGAGGACCTGCTGACCCCGGGCCAGGGCATGGCGCTGGCAATGCGCTCCGCGGAACGCGACGAGGTGGGCCGCAACCCCCGCGAGCTGCAGACCCTGGTGGTGGCCCTGATCCGGCGCGGCAAGGTGCTGCCGCTGGGCGGCCAGCAGTCGATCACCATCGACACCGGGGACATGCTGATCTACATCCGCGACGAAGAGAACAGCGGCATCGGCGTAGCCGTCTGACGGTTTCCGCTCTCCGGACCAGGACCCAGGACCAGGACCAGGACCAGGACCAGGATCTAGAGGATCGTCCAGGTGTCGCCGGTGTTGAGCAGTTCGCCCAGCATCTCGTTCGGGGTGCCGGTGACCTGGGATTTCGCGTCTTCCAGCTGCTTCTGGAGCAGCTCGTCGTAGGACGGGCGCTGGACGTTGCGGAACACGCCGATCGGCGTCGTGCCCAGATCCGAGCCCGACAGCCGGCTCAGGGCGAAGGCGTACGCCGGGTCGTCCACGGTCGCGTCGTGCACGACCGGGGTCTCGCCGCCGAGTTCGGCGCTGTCCCGGACCGACAGGCCGAAGGCGCCGGCCGGGTGGACGACCGAATACTGGGCCTGTGCGCCGAAGGTGATCGGCTCGCCCTGCTCCAGCCGGATCAGGTGGTCGTCGCGGGTGTTCGGGTCCTTGAGCACCTCGAACGCGCCGTCGTTGAAGATGTTGCAGTTCTGGTAGATCTCCACGAACGCCGAACCCTCGTGCTGGGCCGCCGCCCGCAGCACCGACTGCAGGTGCTTGCGGTCCGAGTCGATCGTGCGGGCCACGAAGGTCGCCTCTGCGCCCAGGGCCAGCGACAGCGGGTTGAACGGCGAGTCCGCCGAGCCGGCCGGGGTCGACTTGGTGATCTTGCCGAGCTCGGAGGTCGGCGAATACTGGCCCTTGGTCAGGCCGTAGATCCGGTTGTTGAACAGCAGGATCTTCAGGTTGACGTTGCGGCGCAGCGCGTGGATCAGGTGGTTGCCGCCGATCGACAGCGCGTCGCCGTCGCCGGTGACAACCCAGACCGACAGGTCCGGGCGGGACGCGGACAGGCCGGTCGCGATCGCCGGCGCGCGGCCGTGGATCGAGTGCATCCCGTACGTGTTCATGTAGTACGGGAAGCGCGACGAGCAGCCGATGCCCGAGACGAAGACAGTGTTCTCCCGGGCGATGCCCAGCTCCGGCATGAACTGCTGGACCGCCGCCAGGATCGCGTAGTCACCGCAGCCGGGGCACCAGCGGACCTCCTGGTCCGACTTGAAGTCCTTGGTGGTGAGCTTCACGGGCGTCAACGGGATGGAGGTGCTAACCATTCTTGACCACGTCCTCGAGCATGTTCTCCAGCGTCGCGGCCGTGAAGGGCAGGCCGCTGACCTGGTTGAAGGGAACCGCGTCGATCAGGTACCTGGCCCGGATGACGTGGGCGAGCTGGCCCAGGTTCATCTCCGGGATGACCACCTTGTCGTACGACTTCAGCACCTCGCCGAGATTCGCCGGCAGCGGCGAGAGATGCCGCAGGTGCGCCTGGGCGATCGGCAGCCCGCGCTGGCGCAGCGCCCGGCAGGCGGCACCGATCGGGCCGTAGGTGGAGCCCCAGCCGAGCACCAGCACGCGCGCGTTCTCGTCGGGGTCCTCGATCTCGACGTCCGGGACCGGGATCGACTCGATGCGCTCCGCGCGGGTGCGCACCATGAACTCGTGGTTGGCCGGGTCGTAGGAGATGTCACCGGTCTTGTCGGCCTTTTCCAGGCCGCCGATCCGGTGCTCCAGGCCCGGCGTGCCGGGGATCGCCCACGGCCGGGCCATGGTCTCCGGATCCCGCAGGTACGGCAGGAAGCGCCCGTCCTCGCCGTTCGGCTCGGTCGTGTATTCCACCGAGATGTCCGGCAGGTCGTTGACGTCGGGCAGCAGCCAGGGCTCGGAGCCGTTCGCCACGTAGTTGTCCGAGAGCAGGATCACCGGCGTGCGGTATTTCAGGGCGATCCGGGCCGCCTCGATCGCCGCGTGGAAGCAGTCCGACGGCGACCTCGGGGCGATCACCGCGAGCGGCGCCTCGCCGTGCCGGCCGTACAGAGCCATGTTGAGGTCGGCCTGCTCGGTCTTGGTGGGCATGCCCGTCGACGGGCCGGCCCGCTGCACGTCGACGATGACCAGCGGCAGCTCCAGCGCGATGGCCAGGGAGATCGTCTCGCCCTTGAGCGCCACGCCGGGACCCGAGGTCGTGGTGACGCCGAGGGCGCCACCGTACGAGGCGCCCAGGGCCGCGCCGATCGCGGCGATCTCGTCCTCGGCCTGCATCGTGGTGATGCCGAACCGCTTGTGCTTGGACAGCTCGTGCAGGATGTCCGACGCCGGGGTGATCGGGTATGCGCCCAGGAAGACCGGCAGCTTCGCCCGCACTCCCGCCGCCACCAGGCCGAGCGCGAGCGCCGCGTTGCCGGTGATGTTGCGGTATGTGCCCGGCAGCATCTTGGCCGGCTTCACCTCGTATCGCACCGAGAAGTCCTCGGTCGTCTCGCCGAAGTTCCAGCCGGCCTGGAAGGCGGCTTTGTTCGCCGCGACCAGGTCGGGGCGCTTGGCGAACTTGCGCTCCAGGAACCGGATGGTCGAGCCGAACGGGCGGGAATACATCCAGCTCAGCAGGCCCAGGGCGAACATGTTCTTGGCGCGCTCGGCGTCCTTCTTCGCCACCCCGAGCTCGGCCAGCGCCCCGATGGTCATCGAGGTCAGCGCCACCGGATGCAGGGCGAAGCCGTCGAGTGAGCCGTCTTCGAGGGGATTCGCCGCGTAGCCGACCTTGGCCAGGTTGCGCTTGGTGAACTCGTCGGTGTTCACGATGATGTCCGCGCCGGGCGGCAGGTCGGCCACGTTCGCCTTCAGCGCCGCCGGGTTCATCGCCACCAGCACGTTCGGCGAGTCGCCGGGCGTGAGGATGTCGTAGTCGGCGAAGTGCACCTGGAAGCTTGAGACACCCGGCAGGGTGCCCGCGGGGGCGCGGATCTCCGCGGGAAAGTTGGGCAGCGTCGAGATGTCGTTGCCCAGCTGCGCGGTCTCCGAGGTGAATCGGTCGCCGGTGAGCTGCATACCGTCACCGGAGTCGCCGGCGAACCGGATCACAACGCGATCGAGCTGCTCGACACGCTTCGCGGGAGCGGCCACGTTCCAACCTCCTGAGGGAGCCGGCCGGCGGGTACGCACGTCGATGAGCCGGCCCGCAATAGTCACTTCCACCCTACGTCGGCGCTCCTTACCGTCGCGGGGACGGGGGCGTGTCCGACTTCAGACCGTTGACCACAGTAGCCAGGTAAGGCTTGCCTGAGCCAACCGAGTCCACCCTTCGGTTCGCTAGGCTGCGGTCGTGGAGGGCTATCTGGGTTCGTACGCCACGCTGGGGCTCGTGCTCGCCGCCGGCGTGCTCGTCTTCGTCGGCGCGTTCGGCGCGAACAAGCTGCTCAGGCCGGCTCATCCGGCCGAGCCGGCGGGCAAGCGGACGACGTACGAGAGCGGCGTCGACCCGGTCGGCGGCGACTGGGCGCAGGCGCAGATACGTTACTACGTCTATGCGTACCTCTATGTGCTCTTCGCCGTTGAGGCGGTCTTTCTCTTCCCGTGGGCGGTGATCTTCGACCGCCCGGGATTCGGCCTGTTGACGGCGGCCGAGATGGGCGTTTTCGTGGCGGTTCTCGCGCTGGGCATCCTGTACGCCTGGCGCAAGAAGATCCTCACCTGGACCTGACGCCCCTCGATCGGAGCCGGGCGATTCGTCCCGGGCGGGGTGGCGGGCTCGCACACCCGCAGCGGTCGTGCCACGATCGTGCCCATGGGCCAGCTTCTCCTCTTTGTCGTAGTGGCGCTCGTGGTCGCGGCGATCGTCTTCGGTGTGACCGTCATGGTGAGCGGCGGCGACTCCGGCCTGACGCCGGTCGAGCCGGACGGCAAGTCCCTGCCGCTGCCCAGCGACCGTCCGCTCGGCGAGGAGGACGTGTTCCGGACCCGGTTCGACATCGCGTTCCGCGGCTACCGGATGTCGCAGGTCGATCAGGCGCTGCAGCGGGCCGCCTATGACATCGGTTACAAGGGCGAGCTGATCGGCGTGCTGGAGGCAGAGGTCACGGCGCTGCGCGAGGGCCGCACGGCCGACGCGGACGTGCTGCGCCGGGCCCGGGAGGCCGCGATCGCCCCGCCGCCCGCCGAGCCGGTCGTGATGCCCGTCGTGATCCCGTCCGACGACAAAGTCCCCGGCCAGCCCGCTCTCAGCCAGCCCGCAGCGGGTCAGTCCGGGTCCACCCAGCCCGATTCAGCCCAGCCCGCTTCAGGGCAGTCCGCCGCGGGAAAGGCGGGCACCGAGCAGGCGTCCGCCCGGCCGGCCGGCGAAGAGGAACCGGCGGAGAGCAGGTGAGCGCGCCCGGGCCGGTCGACGGTCTCGGCGATGCCGCCAGCCCCGGCACCGGTGAGGTCACCGCGACCGTCATCGTCAACGCGCCCGCGGCGCGGGTCTTCGCCGCGTTCGTCAACTGGGAGCGGCAGTCCGACTGGATCCCCTTCACCAAGGTGCGGGTGGTCGAGGGCGACGGCGGCGAGGGCAGCCTGATCGAGGCGATCACCGGGGTCGGCCCGGCCGGGCTGCGCGACGAGATGCGGGTGGTACGGATCGACGCGCCGTACGAGGTCCGGGTCGTGCACTGCGGCAAGGTCCTGCGCGGCCCCGGCTCGATGCGCTGCACGGCGATGGCCGGCGACCGCACTCAGGTCGTCATGCACGAGTGGTTCCACCTGCCCTCGGGCGCCGTCGGCCGGCTGGCCTGGCCGGTGGTCTGGCCCGGCTCGAAGCTGAGCCTCTTGGGCGCGCTGAAGAGGTTCGGTCGCCTGGTCGAGCAGGGCCGCCTGTCCTGACTTTCTGTCAGAGGTGCCTCGTACGGTTGTCCCCATGACTGATGTGATCGCTGCGGGCCTGGTGGTCGGGGCGGATGATCTGGTCCGGTGCGGATGGGGCGGCAGCACGCCCGACTACCAGCCCTACCACGACCTCGAGTGGGGTCAGCCGGTCCACGGCGACGACGCCCTGTTCGAGCGGATGACGCTGGAGGCGTTCCAGTCCGGGCTCTCCTGGATCACCATCCTGCGTAAACGGCCGGCCTTCCGGGCGGCGTTCGCGGGGTTCTCGATCACGGCGGTGTCGGCCTTCTCCGAGGCGGACGCGACCAGGCTGATGGCCGACGCGGGCATCGTCCGCAACCGGATGAAGGTCGACGCGACCCTGCACAACGCCCGGGTGGCCGCCGACCTGCCGGGCGGTCTGACCGACCTGCTCTGGTCCTACGCGCCGCCGCCCCGAGCGCGCCCGGCGACCAGCGCGGAGGTCCCGGCGACCACGCCCGAGTCGATCGCGCTGGCCAAGGAGCTGAAGAAGCGCGGCTTCAAGTTCGTCGGGCCGACGACGGCCTACGCCCTGATGCAGGCGACCGGCATGGTCGACGACCACCTCGCCGGCTGCTTCGTCCCCCCGATCCGCCCCTGAGCGTCGGGCAGGGACCCGGCCGCGCTTGCCGCCCGGCTGGGCTTGGGGGTCCGGCCGCGCTGGGGCCCGGTTGGGCCTGGGGTCCGGCCGCCGCTGGGTCCGGTTGGGCTTGGGGTCCGGCTGCGCTTGCCGCCCGGCCGGGCTTGGGGGTCCGGCCGCGCCGGGGTCCGGCCGCGCTTTGCCGCCCGGCCCTCGCCGGGGTGATCAGACCGCGTCTGAGGGGTTCGCACGCCGACCCTTGGTGAGGGCGGCGCCGCGGCCCCGAGCGGGGCTCAGCGAGCCGCTGAAGCCTCCGCACGGCCGCCCTGCGGAGGCCGCCCCGGTCACGCCCGCGAGAGCCAGCGCCGGGCCCACCGGCGGCCCGTGATGAGATGGTGCGTATGGCGCAGTGGGCGGTGATCATTCCAGCGGATCGGTGGGCGACCGAACGGTTGTTCCATCACGACACCCTGACCGTGGCGGGCGTGGCAGGGGTGCAGCCGGCGGCCGGTGACGAGGTTCTGCTGGTCGCGGGCGAACAGGCGCCGCATGTGGTGGCGCTCGGCGTGGTCGACGGGGTGCCGGCCCGGCGGGGGGCGCACGGTGTGCCCGAGTTGTCCGTCACCTACATCCGGCGGTCCTTCGACGAGCCGGTGCCGGCCGACGAGCTCAAGCTGGTCGAGCCGGTCGCCGAGGTGGAGGAGGAGCTGTTCCGGCGGCTCGTGGCCCGGGTGGACGCCGGCCCGGACAAGCAGACCTGGCTGGTCAGCCTGGACCTGCCGATCGAGGCGGCGACCCCGGCGGAGGCCGTGCGGCAGTTCTGGTCGTACGCGCTGGAGCTGGGGCCGGCCGAGCTGCCGACCTTCGTCTCGCCCTCCGGCGACGAGCTGGCCATGCAGGCCTTCGTGCTGGGTGAGCAGGCCAACCAGGACCCGGAAGAGGACGAGGACGACTGATTCGGCCTTCGTCAGGTGCCTCCGCACGTACTCGTCGGGCATCACTTCCTCGCCGAAACAGCGAAACGGGCCCGGAGCATCAGCTCCGGGCCCGTTCGCGTGGTGATCGTGGTGATCGCGGTGATCAGCCGCCGAGGCTGGTCGCCGCCGAGGCGATCGTCGCGGCGAAGAAGCTCACCTGGGTGTAGACGCCGGGCTTGTTCGGCCGGGCGCAGCCGTCGCCCCAGCTGACGATGCCGACCTGGATCCAGGCGTTGGCCGAGTCGCGGCGGAACATCGGGCCGCCCGAGTCGCCCTGGCAGGTGTCCACGCCACCGGCGGCGTAGCCCGCGCAGATCTCGTTGCTGGCGATGATCTCGCCGGCGTACATCGCGCTGGAGTTGCAGGTGGCGTCGCTGACGAACGGCACGGTCGCCTTGCGCATGTAGCGCTGCTGGCCGCCGCCCTCGGTCGCCGCGCCCCAGCCGGCGACCGTGAAGGTGCCGGTGTCGTACGCCGTGGTCTTGGCGATCGGCAGGGTCGCGAAGCCGGTCACCGGGCTGGCCAGGCGGATCAGCGCCCAGTCCTTGCCGGCGCCGTTGTAGCCGGGTGCCCGGTAGACGTAGTTGGACTTGCGGGTGACCTTGCTCGTCGAGTTGAGGTCGACGACGCCGATCGTCGCGGTGATCGACGTGTTCGTGCCGGTCGCGCTCACGCAGTGGGCGGCCGTCAGCACCAGGGTCGGGCTGTAGAGCGCGCCGCCGCAGCCCATCGACAGCCGGACCATGAACGGGAACTCACCCTGCGTGGCCAGTGTGCCGCCGACGACCTTGTCCGGTCCCGGCGGTGCCGCCGCCACGGGCGACGACTGCATCAGGGTGCCCATCGCGGCCACCGTCAGAGCGGCTGCCGCCCCGCCCAGGATCCTGCGCCACCTTGCCATCCAGACCTCCCCAGCCGAAGGTGCGCCGTGCGGCGCACCGTTCTCGATGCGGGAAAGTCAAACATTCACCTGCATTGATGCGGGTATCCCGAAATACTCATACTGTCGGCAGTGACTCGCAGGAAGATTCACCGTCCCTGGTAGATCGGCTTCTCCTTGGCCACGAAGGCGGTCACCGCGGCCCGGTGGTCGGCGGTGGCTCCGCAGATCGCCTGGGCCTGTGCCTCGGCGGCCAGCGCGTCGGACAGCGAGCCGGCCGTGCCGATGGAGAGCTCCCGCTTGATGGCCGCGTAGGCCACCGTCGGGCCGGCGGCGAGCCGGGCGGCGAGCTCCTGCGCGGCCGGCAGCACCTGCTCGTCGTCGGGGAGCAGCTGGGTCAGCAGGCCGTAGTCGAAGCTCTCCTGGGCGCGTACCGGCTGGGCCAGCAGCAGCAGCTCCAGCGCGCGAGCCCGGCCGACGATGTGCGGCAGCGACCAGGACACGCCGGTGTCGCCGGCCAGGCCGACATTGGCGAACGCCATCAGGAACGTGGTGCGCGGGCCGCCGATCCGGAAGTCGGCGAGCAGCGCCAGCGACGCGCCAGCGCCGGCCGCCGTGCCCCGTACGGCCGCGACCACGGGCTTGGGCAGGCTGGCCAGTCGCTGCGCGATCGGGTTGTAGTGCTGCCGCACGGTGTCCAGCTCGGTGGCGCCCTTGTCCAGGTCGCGGGCGTGCTCGCGGAGGTCCTGGCCCACGCAGAAGGCCTTGCCCGCCCCGGCCAGCACGACCGCCCGCACGGACCGGTCGCCCTCGATGGACGCCAAGGTATCCCGCAGGGCCTCTTTGAGGTCGACGTCGAGAGCGTTCATCGCGTCGGGCCGGTTCATGGTCAGGGTGACGACAGCGTCGGTGCGGTCGACGAGCAGCGAGGTCATGTATCTGAGAATCCCACACGCCCGCTGCGCGATGCCGAGGCCAGGCATCTCTCGACGAAGCGGTCGGCGGCCGGGCGCAACCGGGCGGCGTGCCGGTCGAAGAACGTCGCCGCGCTGGTGCCGGGCCAGCGTGCGGGCAGCAGGGCGGTCGGCAGCTGC
This sequence comes from Actinoplanes sp. ATCC 53533, assembly GCF_003947245.1. Lineage (NCBI taxonomy): Bacteria > Bacillati > Actinomycetota > Actinomycetes > Micromonosporales > Micromonosporaceae > Actinoplanes > Actinoplanes sp. ATCC 53533. Next base: position 60,164 of record NZ_QHHV01000023.1, read on the forward strand.
GGATCGCGGAACAGGAACGAGCGCCAGGCGTGCACGAGCTGGAAGCGGGCGGCGTAGGCCTCCTCGTCGGAGCTGCGGGCGTTGACCGCCGTGACGATCGGGCGCTGCGTGGCGACGAAGTCCTCGTACGCCTTGCCGATCTCGGATAGGTCCCAGGCGCGCCCGACCACCTCGGCCGCACCGGGCGAACCGGCGGCGTGGCTGGCGCTGAACCGTTCGTACCCGACCCCCGACTCGGCCAGGACGGCGTCGACATCGTCCGCCGCGCGCGGCGCGACCCAGGCGAATTCCCCCAACATTCCGTAGCCCAGAAAAGTCAGTCGTTTTGCCTCCCGGCGGGGCACCGGGGCGTGCGTGAGGACCAGATCGAAGCGCCCGTCCCAGCCGTTGCGCCCGGTCCGGTAGATCCGGGCCGCGGCCTCGTCGAGCCGGCGCGCGGCTTTCGGGGTGAGCAGATATCCCGGGCCGGAAACCAGTCGCATAGGGTGCAGCCAGCCCTGACGCACCATTCGGGAGACCGCGGTGCGCACCGCGGGCGGCGCGATGCCGACCGGCGCGAGCAGTTTGACGAGGGCGGCGACCGGCGCGCGGCCGCCTCTCGGGCGCAGATAGTCGCCGTAGAGGTCGAAGAGTGCCGACCGCGCCTGCATGACCGCACAATTGTGACAGCCCGAAAGGCGATATGCTAGACGCTGTCACATCAGCCCGGGCTGGGTTTGGGTTCGCCGGTGTTCATCAGGGAAAATGTTTGATCGGCACGGTGGGCCACGTCGCGTGACGTTGGGCGAGGCTCGCAGCGCTGCGGTCTCGGGTCGGTCCAGCGGGGGCGACTCCGCCGGTCGAAACGAGGTACGGCGCACCGTGGGGCTGAGCACGGGGCGTTGACGAAGTGGCTGTGGGGTAACCCACCGCGACCCTGATGTAGGTCTGAGGGGAGACAAGATGGCGGCGATGAAGCCGCGGACGGGCGATGGTCCGCTGGAGGTCACCAAGGAAGGGCGCGGCATCGTCATGCGCGTCCCGCTGGAGGGTGGTGGCCGTCTCGTCGTTGAGATGACTCCGGACGAGGCCAACGCGCTTGGTGACGCGTTGAAGGCGATCGCCGGCTGACGTTTCACGTGGCCCGCCGGTACGGTACCTGCCGTACCGGCGGGCTTTCCACGTCTTGAGGAAAGGTCATCCTCCAGTGTTCGCGATCAGGCTGACGCCCGGGCTCGCCGACGATTCCACCCGCGTGCTCGCCGTCGGTGCCGACGGCCGGTCCCCAGGCGTCGGTGGTGCGCCGACCGACCTGGAAGCCGAGGTCGCCGCCCTGCTGAGCAGCGCGGATGATCCCGGACGGCCGGGTGCGGTGCAGGCGCTGCCGCGCCCGACGCGGCAACCCGCGAAGGTCCTGCTGGTCGGCGTCGGCGCCGGCGACGAGGCTGGCTGGCGTGCCGCCGGCGCGGCGGTGATCCGGATGGTACGACCGGACGAGCCGTTGCAGATCCAGCTCGGCGAGGACGTCCCCGCCGCGGCGCTGCGCGGTCTCGCCGAGGGCCTCTGGCTCGGCGGCTACCGCTTCCGGGACGCGCCGAAGGGCCCCCGGAGCATCGAGGTCACCGTCGCCGTCACCGCGGCCGAGACATACGAGCGAAGCCTTGAGCTGGCCCGGGTGACCGCCGCCGCGACCTGGCTGGCGCGCGACCTCGCCACCATGCCCCCGTCGGTGAAGAATCCGGCCTGGTTCGCCGCGCAGATCGTCGCCGAGGCCGCGACACGCCCGGGCCTGACCGCGACCGTGCGCGAGCCGGAGCAACTGGCCGCCGAGGGTTTCGGCGGCATTCTGGCGGTCGGCGCCGGCTCGGCGACCCCGCCCCGGCTGCTCGAGCTGAGCTGGCGGCCGGCGACCGCGTCCCGGCATGTGGTCCTGGTGGGCAAGGGAATCACCTTCGACACCGGCGGCATCTCGATCAAGAGCCGCGAGGGCATGAAACTCATGAAGAAGGACATGAGCGGTGCGGCCGCCGTCGTCGCGGCGACGCTGGGCGCCGCCGACCTGCGCCTTCCGGTACGCATCACCGCGCTCGCGCCGCTGGCGGAAAACGCGATCAGCGGCTCGGCGTACCGGCCGGGCGACGTCATCACCCAGTACGACGGCACCACCACCGAGACCACGAATTCCGACGCGGAGGGCCGCCTGGTCCTCGCCGACGCCCTGGCCTACGCCGTCGCCGAGTTGCGCCCGGACGTGGTGCTCGACCTGGCCACCCTGACCGGGGCCAACGCGGTCGCCCTCGGCAAGCGCACCGCCGCCCTGTACAGCCACAACGACGAGCTGGCCGGGTCACTGGCGGCGGCCGGGGCAGCCGCCGGCGAGCAGATGTGGCGCCTGCCGCTGCCCGACGAATACCGGGAGTATCTGGACAGCGACATCGCCGACCGGCACAGCTCACCGTCGCGGGGCGCCGGCTCGGTGGTGGCGGCGCTGTTCCTGAGCCAGTTCCTCGGCGACCTGCTGGACCGCTGGGCACACATCGACATGTCGGCGCCCAGCTGGATCGAGCAGGACGACGGTGACCTCACCAAGGGCCCCACCGGCTGGGGCACCCGGACCCTTATGCGCTGGCTGGCTACCGCTTGACGGCGGCCAGCAGGCCGGCGCCGGTCGGGATCAGGGCCGGGGTCCAGTCCTCCGACTCGCGGATGGCCTTGACCGTCTCGCGGATCGTGATGGTGTCCACGTCGCGGGCCGCCGGGTCGCTGATCCGGCCGCCGGCCAGCGCGCCGTTGACCACCAGCACGCCGCCCCGGCGCAGCAGCCGCAGCGCGGCCTCGGCGCAGGCGCCGAACTCGGTGGCGTCCGCGTCCACGAAGATCAGGTCGTAGACGCCGTCGGCGAGGCGGGGCAGCACGTCCAGCGCGCGACCGGTGATGATCCGGGTGCGGGACGCGGCGTAGCCCGCCTCCTGAAAGATCCGGCGGGCGATCCGCTGGTGCTCGTTCTCCACGTCGATCGTGGTCAGGACGCCGTCCGCGCGCATGCCGCGGAGCAGCCAGACGCCGCTGACGCCCGTGCCGGTGCCGATCTCGACGACCGCCTTGGCGCTGCCCGCCGCGGCGAGCAGGCTGAGCACGGATCCCGCGCCGGGGGTCACGGCCGCCAGCCCGACCTCGCGGGCGAGGCTGCGCGCGGTCTGCAGGACGATGTCCTCGGCGGCGTAGGCCTCGGCGAACTGCACCGACTGCGCGGTCGGTGCGCCGAACGATCGGGCTGCGGTGACGATGACGACCTCCGTCTGGAGAGGGGATGCGCAGTCCGGAACCGGTGCACATCGGGTATGAGCGTAGAGCGATGCTCACCCTTCGCGCACCGGGACTTCGGCGGCGGAAAGCGGCGGGACGGAGCCCGGGGTCCCACTGACCGGATGATCCCCGCCGATCCGTGTCATCCTGGAAGCCGGAGCCGGGCGCTCCGGTACGAACCCCTGGGAGGCACCGACGTGACCGACGGCTGGAACTGGCGCCAGCCTCAACCGCCGCCGTCCCCGACGCCTGGAGCGTCGGCAGGTTCGCCGTGGTGGTCCGATGCGATGACCGATCCGTGGCGAGATCCGTACGCACCGTCGGCGGTGGTCGTGCCCACCGCGGTGGTGAGCACCGGCCCGCAGCCCGAGCCGGTCGTCGATCCGGAAGCGCCGCGCCGCTCGATCACCCCTGTCCTGCTCATCTGCCTGGTCACGGCGCTGCTGGCCGGCGGCCTCGGCGGCACCCTGGGCTTCGTCTTCGCCACCCGCAGCGGGGTCGGCGGCGGCGCGCAGCTGGGCGGCAGTCCCCTGGCGGCCCCGTCGGCCGCCCAGCGGGCCCCCGATTCGCTGGCCGGGGTGGCCAAGCAGGTGCTGCCCAGCGTGGTCACCGTCCGGGTCACCGGCGCGATCGGTTCGGGCTTCGTGATCTCGCCCGACGGCTACGTGGTGACCAACGACCACGTCGTGGAGGGCGCGAACGACACCATGTCGGTGTCCTTCAGCGACGGATCCACGGCGGCGGCGACGGTGGTCGGCCGCGATCCCGAGTCGGACCTCGCAGTGATCAAAGTCGCAAAGAAAGATGTGACGGCGGTCGCACTCGGCGACTCGGATTCCATCGCCGTCGGCGATCCGGTCCTGGCGTTCGGCTCGCCGCTGGCTCTGGTCAACACCGTGACCTCCGGCATCGTCAGCGCCCTGGACCGCACCATCCAGGCCGGCGACCCGGGCGGCACGGTCCGCTACTACGCGGCCATCCAGACCGACGCCGCGGTCAACCAGGGCAACTCGGGCGGCCCGCTGGTCGACGCGGCCGGGCGGGTGGTCGGCGTCAACTCGGTGATCCGGTCCGTCGGCGGCAGCGACACCGAGGCGGGCAACATCGGCCTCGCCTTCGCCATCCCGATCAACCAGGCCATGCGGGTGGCCCGCGAGATCATCGACCACGGCAAGGCCCGCCGGACGGTGATCGGCGCCGAGGTCACCACCAGCGGTTCCACCGGCTCCACGGGCTCCACCGGGGCGCGGCTGCGGTCGGTCCAGCCGGCCGGCCCGGCGGCCACTGCCGGGCTGAAGGCCGGCGACGTGATCACCAAGATCAACGGCCACCTGCTGGAGGACGGCACCGACCTGATCGCGCTGGTCCGCAAGTACGCGCCAGAATCGGTCGTGGCGGTCGAATACCGCCGCGGAAAGAAGATCCAGACCACGTCCGTGACGCTGGCGGCCGACGCGAAGTGAATCGCCCTCATGGGCGGACAGCGCGGGCACAGAGTGCGTGCGTAGTCTTGCTCAGGTACGCGACGAGGGAGGTCCGCGCGTGTTCGAGAACCTCAACTGGTGGGAGATCGGCGCCCTGCTGATGCTCGCCCTGCTGATCTTCGGCGAGCGGCTGCCCAAGGTGATCGGCGACGGGCTGCGGATGCTGCGCGGCCTGCGCGCGATGGCCCAGAACGCCACCACCGACCTGAGCCGTGAGCTGGGCACCGACATCCAGCTGCAAGACCTGCACCCGAAGGCCTTCATCCGCAAGCATCTGCTGAGCGAGGATGACGAGCAGGCGATCCGCAAGCCGCTGCAGGGTCTCTTCGAGGACGTGAAGAGCGACCTCAACGGCGTGAAGTCGGATCTCAGCGAGGTCGCCTCGGCGGCGGACCTGAAGGCGCAGCGCGGCGACGCCAGCTCCGCCGCGAACGGCAACGGCGCCGCGGTGGAGAAGTCCACCCCGGCGCCGCGCAGCTTCGATCTCGACGCTACGTAGGCCCTACTTGCGGGCGTTCACCAGCAGCCCCAGCGGCTTGCCGACCAGTGACTCGCGCCGGATGGCCAACCGGTCAGCGACCGCGTCCAGCGCCTTGGCGGCGGGGGAGTCGGGCTCGGTCAGCACGATCGGCGTGCCGGCGTCGCCGGCCTCGCGCACCCGGGTGTCCAGCGGGATCTGACCCAGCAGCGGCACCGAGGCGCCCACCGTCTTGGTCAGCGAGTCGGCCACGATCTGGCCGCCGCCCGAGCCGAAGACCTCCATGCGCGAGCCGTCGGGCAGCTCGAGCCAGGACATGTTCTCCACCACGCCGATGAGGCGCTGGTGGGTCTGCAGGGCGATCGCGCCGGCCCGCTCGGCCACCTCGGCGGCGGCCATCTGCGGCGTGGTCACGACCAGGATCTCGGCGTTCGGCAGCAGCTGGGCCAGCGAGATGGCCACGTCACCGGTGCCCGGCGGCAGGTCGAGCAGCAGCACGTCCAGCTCGCCCCAGAAGACGTCCGCGAGGAACTGCTGCAGCGCGCGGTGCAGCATCGGGCCGCGCCAGACGACGGCGGCGTTGCCCGCGGTGAACATGCCGATCGAGATGACCTTCACGCCGTGCGACTGCGGCGGCATGATCATGTCTTCGACCCGGGTGGGCAGGCCGTCGACGCCGAGCATGCGGGGCACCGAGTGGCCGTAGATGTCGGCGTCGACCACGCCGACCGACAGGCCACGCTTGGCGAGGGCGGCTGCCAGGTTCACGGTGACGCTCGACTTGCCGACGCCGCCCTTGCCGCTGGCCACCGCGTACACCCGGGTTTTGGAGCCGGGCTGGGCGAAGGGGATGACCGGCTCGGCGGATTGAGCTCCGCCGCCGCGCAGCGTGGCCTGCAGGGCCTTGCGCTGCTCCTCGGTCATGACGCCGAAGTCGATCTCCACGGTGGTGATCCCGGGGATCGTCGTGACCGCGGCGGTGATGTCGGCGGTGAGTTTGTCGCGCAGCGGGCAGCCGGCGACGGTGAGCAGCAGCTCGACCTTCACGCCGGACCCGGCGACGGTGAAGCCCTTGACCATCCCGAGCTCGGTGATCGGACGGCGGATCTCGGGATCATCGACGGTGGCGAGGGCCGCCTGGATCGCGTCCTCGATGGTGGGGGCTGGCTGAGCAGGGGCGGAGCTGACCATGTCGGCGAGTTTACTGCGGCCTCAGGTCCGTTCCTCCTCCCACTCCTTACGTTCCAGCTTCTGGCGCCGATGGGCCGCCTCATCCAGTTCGTCGGCGAGCCGGGCCAGCTCCGAACGCACGAAGTCACGGGTCGCGACCTCGCCCACGGCGATCCGCAGCGAGGCGATCTCCCGGGCCAGATACTCGGTGTCGGCCTTCTGCATGGCCGCGCGGCGCCGGTCCTCTTCCATCGTCAGGCGGTCCCGGTCCGCCTGGCGGTTCTGCGCGAGCAGGATGAGCGGCGCGGCGTAGGACGCCTGCAAGGACAGGATCAAGGTCAGAAACGTGAACGTGTACGGGTCGAAGCGCATGTCCCGCGGCGCGAGGGTGTTCCAGGCGAACCAGGCGCCGATGACGATCGTCATGTAGACGATGAACTTGGCCGTGCCCATGTACCGGGCGATGCTCTCCGACCAGCGGCCGAAGGCTTCCGGGTCGAAGCGGGGCAGCCGTACCCGGCCCCGTTCGATCGGCTGGTCGAGCCGGTCGCGGCGCTGCTCGTTCATGAGGTGCCCGCCTCGGGCTCCTGCTGCGCCTGCCGCAGGAGCGCGTCGGCCTCTTCCTGAGCGTCCTGGGCGTCGCGATCACGCCAGTCCCGCGGCAGCGAATGGTCCAGCACGTCGTCCACGGTCACCGCCCCGACCAGTCGGTATGCGTTGTCGACCACCGGCATCGCCACCATGTCGTAGGTGGCCATCCGCCGGGTGATCTCGGTGAGATTCGTCTCCGCCCGTAGCGGGTCTATGTCGGTCTCGATGAGGCCGCCCAGAATCGACGAGGGCGGCTCGCGCAGCAGCCGCTGGAAGTGGACCATGCCGAGGTATTTGCCGCTCGGGGTGGCGGAGGGCGCCCGCGCCACGAAGACCTGGGCGGCGACGACGGGAGACAGCTCCGGCTCGCGGATCCGGGCCAGCGCCTCGGCCACCGTCGTGTCCGGAGTCAGGATCACCGGCTCGGAGGTCATCACCGAGCCCGCGGTGCCGGGGGTGTAGCTCATCAGCTGCCGGACCGGTGCCGCCTCTTCCGGCTCCATCAGGTCGAGCAGCACGGCCTGCTCCGCCTTCGGCAGCTCGGCGAGCAGGTCCGCGGCGTCGTCCGGGTCCATCCGTTCGAGGACGTCGGCGGCCCGTTCCCGGTCGAGCTGGATGAGGATCTCCACCTGGTCGTGCTCGGGCAGCTCCTCCAGCACGTCGGCCAGCGTCCGGTCGCTCAGCGCCGCGGCGACCTCGTTGCGCCGCGCGTCGGCGAGATCCTGCAGGGCGTTCGCCATGTCGGCGGGACGCATCTGTTCGAGCAGAGCCACCAGATTGGACGTGCCCTGGGTGTCGGTCGGCCCGACCAGGCCGCGGATCCGGTCGTAGTCCACCTGGTAGGTGTGCCCGCGCCGGGTCAGCCGCCCGGTGTGCTGGCGGACGGCGACCCGGGTGATCAGCCACTCGTTGTTGCGGTTGAGCTCCATGCCGAGGTCCACGACCGTGCCGGGCTCGCCGGGGCCCTGCCGGTCCTCGGGCTCGATCGTGACCCGCCGGTCCAGCACCTCCTCGAGCACCAGCAACTCGTTGGGCCGCTTCTCGAACCGGCGCAGGTTGAGCATGCCGGTGCTGAGCACGACGGCCTCGGCGTCCATCGAGGTGACCCGCCCGATCGGCAGGAAGATCCGCCGGCGCAGCGCCATCTCGGCGACGAGCCCGACGACCTGCGGCGGCCGGTTGGTGGTGCGCAGCCGGAGCACGGCGTCGCGCACCCGGCCGACCCGGTCGCCGTTGGGGTCGAAAACGGGCAGCGCCGCGAGCCGCGCCAGATAAACCCTGCTCCCCATGGTCACGGACCCAGCCTAAGTTAGCGTCGAGGTATGTCTACCGTGGCGTACGAGATCGTCGACGTGTTCACCGATCGCCCCTTCGCGGGAAACCCGCTGGCCGTGGTGTTCGGCGCGGACGAATTGGCGGGCGATCAGATGCGGACACTGGCCCGGGAGTTCAACCTTTCGGAGACCGTGTTCGTGCTGCCGTCGGCGGCCGGCGCGACGTACCGGACGCGGATCTTCACCCCGGAGACCGAACTGCCGTTCGCGGGCCACCCGAGTGTCGGCGCGGCGGTGACCGCGGTCCGCCGCGGCCGGGTGATGCCGGGGCAGATCATCCAGGAGTGCGGCGCGGGCCTGCTGCCGATCACGGTGACATCCGACACGGCGACGGTGACCGGCGGCAAGCCCACGCTGGGCGCGGCGCTGCCGGTCCCGGAGCTGCTGGAGCTGGTCGGCCTGGACGCGGACGACTTCGCGGGCGGCTCGGCCGGGCCGGCGGTGGCGGGCTGCGGGCTGGAGTTCGTGATCCTGCCGGTGCGCCGCGACGCGCTGGCCCGGGCCTGGGCCCACCCCGACCGGGCCCGGGCGCTGGGTGTGACGGGGATCAGCGTCTTCGCCTGGGCGGCGGCCGAGCGGACGGCGTACGTCCGGGTGTTCTGCCCGGGAGTCTCGGTGCCGGAGGATGCGGCGACGGGCTCGGCGGCGCTGGGCCTGGGCGTGTGGCTGGTGGCGCACGGTTGGCTGCCGGGGGAGGGCACCACGGCGTACACCGTGCACCAGGGCGTCGAGATGCACCGGCCGTCGCTCATCGAGTGCACCGTGACCGCGACGGCCGGCACGGCGACCCTCGCCACGGTCTCCGGCCACGTGGTCCCGGTCGCCCGGGGCGACATCGCGATCCCACCGTTCATCGGCTGACCGAACCCGCCGGCGGGGTTGGTTCCATGCAATCAGCTGGCAGGGTGAGGGTGGCCGTTCATGAGCCGCTAGGCGATTGGCCGCCCTCGCCCGGTGTCGGCGGGAGCGACGGTCAGCACCAGGCAACCAGGCACGACCGGAATTTGATCTTGATCTTGACGGTGGCGAATCAAGGCTTGCGTTTGCGGACGCGGTGCAGGCGGAAGGGGCGGCGGACCTTGGTGCGGGCCGGGGTTTCCCGGACCGGGGCCGCTTCGGAGCCGGTCGGCAGGTGCGGGGCGGAGACCGGCTCGTCCCCCGGGGTCAGCCGCAGCACCGCGCTGCCTGCCTCCGCCCAGCGTGCGACCAGTTCCTCCGCCGTTCCCGACGCGTTCAGGCGCTTGCCGGCCAGTTGCGGGGCGATCTCGTTCCACGCCTCGCTGCCCGGGGTCAGGCGCTCGACCCGGGCCTCGACGATCACGATCAGGCCGCCGTTGTCGCCGCGCAGGCGCACCTCGGCGTGTGCGGCCTCCGCCAGGCCCGGGGCCTGCTGTTCGCCGGGTCCGCAGACCACGACGAGCGCGCCCTCCAGCGGCATCACCCACAGGCAGAGGGACGGGCCGCCGGGGATGTTGATCCAGGCGATCCCGGCTTTTTTGATCGCCTCAGCCACGAGCTCGGTCGTCACCCGGCCATCCTCGCATGGTGTGATGGCTCGGGTTGTCGATGCATCCTGCATGCGGTCAGGCCAGTGCGGGCACCCGGTCGAGCAGATCGAGGATCGCGGTCAGGGACGGCACGCTGCGCCCGGCGAAGTCCTCGTCCGCGTCGAAGACCAGGTGGTCGGCCAGGTCGGGGGCGGCCAATCGGACGGCGGTCATGCCGACCGCGGTCGCGCCGGTCAGTTCGTGGCTGCCGCCGTCGCCGACGTAGAGGCAGTGCTCGGGGGCTACCCGCAGCCGGCGGCACGCTTCCAGGTAGATCAGCGGATCGGGTTTGCACCGGCCGACCTCGACGGAGAAGACGTTGACGTCGAGCAGCGCCGCGATCGGCATGCTCGGCAGGAACGCGGGCAGTTCGTGGGTGCAGTCGCTGATCAGCGCGGTTCGCAGGCCGCGCCGACGGATGGCCCGGAGAACGCTCTCCGCGTCGGCGCGCAGCCGGGTGTCGGCCTTCAGCGCGTCGACCCGCGCGGGCACCGCGGCCTGCAGCTGAGCCGTTCGCGGGCAGCCGCCGGCCTGCTCGGTGACCCAGCGCAGGGTGGCCTCGGCGGAGCCGAGATGACCACGGGCCCGGACCTGGAACGTACGATCCAGGACGCTCAGCACCGTGTCGGGATCGCAGCCCAGTGCCCGGGCGATGGCGGCATGCTGGGGCCCCCTGGTGATGGAACGGGTCAGCGTGCCGAAAAAGTCGAACACGACCGCTTCAAACGCGGGCATCTAAAACCACTCTCCAGAGGGATTGACCAAAGCGCATCGGCGGCGAGCGTAACGACTAGCTCACTTTCCGTTCAACCGAGGTCAACAAACTGTGATGTGCGCATCCGCAAGAAGCGACGGCGGGGGATGAATATGCGTTCAAACCGCGAACGGCCCCCGTGGCTGACCGCGGCGGCGCTGGCCGTGGCGGTCCTCGCGGTTTCGACCTCGGCGCCGCTGATCGCCTTCGCGGCTGCCCCGGCGCTGGCAGTGGCGTTCTGGCGCAACGGTCTGGCGTTCGCCGCGCTGACCCCGATCACGGCCGGTCCGCGCCGCCCCGAATTGCGGGCGCTGCGCGGCCGAAGCGGAGTGTTCGCGGTGCTCGCCGGCCTGGCGCTGGCGCTGCATTTCGCGACCTGGATGCCGAGCGTGCAACTCGGCTCGGTGGCGACCGCCACCGCGCTGGTCGCGACCCAGCCGGTCTGGCAGGGCCTGATCGCGGCGGCGCAGGGCCGCCGGCCGTCGACGGCCGGGTGGCTGGGCATCGGCCTGGCGGTCACGGGTGCGGCCTGGGCCACCGGGCTCGACATCGGGGTGTCGGCGCGGGCTGTCTTCGCGGACGTGCTCGCCCTGGTCGGTGCGATCGCGGCGGCGATCTACACGGCGCTCGGGGAACGGGCCCGGTCCCAGCTGAGCACCACGACGTACACCTGGGTCTGCTACGGCACGTGCGCGGCGATCCTGCTCGCGGTCTGCCTGGCGGCCGGGGTGGAGCTGCACGGCTACGACGGCCGGACCTGGGCGGCGATCCTGGCGCTGGTGGTCGGTGCGCAGTTGCTGGGGCACTCGATGTTCAACTACGCGCTGGAGCGGACCTCGGCCACGGCGGTGAGCGTGCTGGTCCTGCTGGAGGTGCCGGGAGCGGCCCTGCTGGCCTGGGCCTGGCTCGGCCAGACGCCGCGGCTGGTGGCGTTGCCGGGGCTCGGCCTGCTGGTGCTGGGCGTGGCCGTCGTGGTGCTGGGCGGCACCCGGGACCGCCGGCGGGCGACGGCGTCGCTGGCCGACGCGGCGGATCCCACGCCACGCTGAACTCCGCGCGGCCGCCGCCGGGCGGAGTTGCTCTCGTTGAACCTTGGCGAACTGCCGTCGTGCGCGGTAGAGAGGTGGGATGAGATGCGCCGCTGTCGACACCGGCTCCGCTGTCTGTTGCTCGGGGCGGTGCTCGTGACCAGCTCGTGCGGCGAGCCCGAGGTCACCGAGCCCGGCATCACCGGCGGCTGGACCACCGCCGGGTGCGAGTTCTCGCGCCGGCCCGAGACCGTGCGGGTGGGCGGGCGGATCATGCCGGCGACACCCGCGGCACTCGAGGCGGCGATGGGCCGCATCGACGCCGCCGGCCGGGCCGGCCACGCCGGCAGCTATGCCGGGATCGAGGTCGACCAGCAGCGGGTGCGCGCGATCGTCTACCGCGTGCCGTCGGCCGAGTTCGACGACTTCATCCGGCTCAGCGCGGAGAACACCTGCATCGTGGTCCGCGACGCCGCGCACAGCATGGCCGAGCTCGCCGGCTGGCACGACCGGATCGTCGCCGACCTCGGCGCCTGGCAGGCCGGCGGCCTCCGCATCGCCAGCGTCGTGGCCCGCCATGACGGAGCCGGCGTGGAGATCGGCACCGACGACGTGGCTCTCGCCCGCGGCGAGATGCCCATGCGGTACGGCAGCTCGGCGCCGCTGGTCTTCGTCGAGCAGGGGCCGGTGATCCCGCTTGCCAAACCCGGCGGTTGAGCCTTAGCCGCCCGTCGACTCCGAATTAATGATCATGAGGACCAGCGCCAGGGCGCCCAGCACGGCGACCCCGGTGATGACCCAGCCGACGATGATGCCGGCCAGCGCCAGCCCGGAGCCGCCCGCACCGCTGGCGCGGATCCGGCGGCGGGCGACGTGGCCGAGGATCGCTCCGACGATGCCCAGCAGCCCGCCGATGCTCCAGAGGCACAGACCGAGCACCCCGGCGCAGGAGATCACCAGCGACGCGATCGCCAGGCCCTCGGTCGGCCGGGGCGACGCGTACGGATAAGCCGGATAGCCCGGAGCCGGATAGGCCGGAGCCGACTGGGAGTAGGGGCTGCCGTAGTCGTAGCCGTACTGCTGTGGGGGCGGCTGGTATGCCTGCTGCTGTGGCGGCGGCTGGTATGCCTGGATGGGGGGATCCGGCGGCGGCGGATAGACGCCATCCGGCCCGGGCAGCGGTGGGTAGGTCATGACTGCCTCCGTCCCGCGGGGGTGTGCGCCCGCCAGGATAGGCGGCCCTGTCACGGCGGCCGTCGCACGCCACGGGGCCCCGATGTTTGCCCCCGCACGCGGGAGCGGGCAGGATCGCCGCATGGTCTTCGACTCCCGCATCGCCAGCGGCAGCCGCTCGAGGCGGGACGCCACCCGCCCCGCCGCCGGCCGCCGGCCCCGCTCCGCCGCATCCAGTTCCGAGCCTGAGCAGGAGCAGGGCCCCGATCTGGTCGCCGAGTCCGGCCTTGCCCAGGAGGAACCCGCGACCGAAGCCGAGGAGGGCCCCGTGACATTGCGCCTGGACGGAAAGGTCGCCCTGGTCACGGGCGCCGGCAGCCCGGACGGCATCGGTTATGCGACCGCGCGCCGACTGCGTGACCTCGGTGCCCGGGTGGCGATCGTCTCGACGACGCGCCGGATCCACGAGCGTGCGTCCGAGCTGGGCATCACCGGATTTGTCGCCGATCTGACAGATGAGGCCGAGGTCGGTGCGCTCGCCGACGCGGTCATCGACCAGCTCGGCGACGTCGAGGTGCTGGTCAACAACGCTGGCCTGGCCAGCCGCACCAGCCCCGAGGTGCTGCGGCCGGTCGCCCAGCTGACCTACGACGAGTGGCGTGCCGAGATCGACCGCAACCTGAGCACGGCGTTCCTGTGCAGCCGAGCGTTCGTCGGCGGCATGTCGGAGCAGGGCTGGGGCCGGATCGTCAACCTCGCGGCGACCGCGGGCCCGATCAACGCGCTGCCCACCGAGGCGGCCTACGCGGCGGCGAAGTCGGGCGTGGTCGGCCTGACCCGCGCCCTGGCCATGGAGCTGGTGGCCGACGGCATCAACGTCAACTGCGTGGCGCCGGGCACGATCTACACGGCGGCGTCCACCGTCACGGAGATCAAGCAGGGCCTCGGCACCCCGATCGGGCGCCCGGGCACCCCGGACGAGGTGGCGGCGGCGATCGCCTTCCTGTGCTCGCCCGCGGCTTCCTACATCACCGGGCAGATGCTCGTGGTCGACGGCGGCAACAGCGTCCGCGAGGCCGAGTTCCGCTGAGTCACCCCGGCGACGGACTGCCCGGTGGACGCTGATCCACCGGGCCCGCCGTCGGTCAGTACGTGGAGCCGCTGGAGCCGATCGCGAAGATCGCGATGACGATGTAGAAAGCGCAGATCAGGACGTAGATGCTGGTGAAGATGTAGCCCAGCCAGAGGCCGGCCGTGGCCAGGCCCTCGCCGGACTCGCCGGTCTGCCGCATCTGCTTCTTGGCGACATGCCCCATGACGATCGCGGCCGGCGGAAACACGAAGGCGAACACCAGGGCGAGGATGGCCATGGTGTTGGTCGGCGGCTGCGGCGTGTAGCCGGGCTGCGCGTACGGCTGACCGTAGCCGGGCTGCTGACCGTACGGCGGCGGCTGGCCGTAGGGCTGTCCGCTGGACGGGGCCCCGTACGGCGGCGGCTGGCCGTACGGCTGTCCGCTGGACGGAGCGCCGCTGGCCGGAGCCGCGTAGGGGTCCTGCGAATACGGCGATGTGGGGTCGTAGCCCGGCTGCTGGCCGTACGGCTGCTGGGGCTGGTATGGATCCGGCGTACCACCGGGCGGCGGGTAAGTCATTAGAGGTCCTCCTCGTTCACCCCGGCACGGTACTAGCCGAGGCGTAGCCGGGGGGACCCTGGCGAGCGTGTCCGGCCCGTCCGGTTGGGTTCAGCGCAGTTTGCTGAGCTGTCCGGCGGCCCGCTCGACCGCGAGGCAGCGGTCCTCGATGTAGTCGATACCGGCCGCGGTGGCGATCCGCCGGGCCTCGGCGGAGACGATGCCGCTCTGCAGCCAGACGGCGGGCGCCTTGATCACGACGGCCTGCCGGACGATCTCCAGCGCATCGGCGGCGGGCCGGAAGATGTCGACCAGATCGACGGCCTCGGGCAGGTCGGCGAGCGTGGGGACGGTCTTGATGCCGAAGACCTCGTCCACGAACGGGTTGACCGGGATGATCCGCCAGCCGAAGTGCAGCATCTGCAGTGGGACGGTGTGCGACGGCTTGCGCGGATCCCGGGAGGCTCCGACCACGGCGATGACCTCCGCCTCGGCCAGGATCTGCTGTGCGCTCCTCATCCATCGACTCTATCCACCTCCGGGGAGGTTGAGCTCGGCCTTGGCACGGGCACTTGGGCGGCCGGCGCGGGAGAGCCTTCTTGGCACGGGCTTGGCACGGGCATCTGGGCGACCGGCGCGGGAGAGCCTTCTTGGCACGGGCACTTGGGCGGCCGGCGCGGGAGAGTCTTACAGCAGGGTCAG
>NZ_QHHV01000240.1:0-30626 GCF_003947245.1 Actinoplanes sp. ATCC 53533
CGGACAGCACGAGCTTCAGCTTCCATGCGAGGTTGTACGCGTCCTGGATGGAAGTGTTGGAACCCAGTCCGTTGGACGGCGGGTGCCGGTGGACGGCGTCGCCGGCACAGAACACACGCCCGTTATGGTACTTCTCGGCGTAGAGATGGTTGACCGTCCACGCGGACGAGGACTTGATGGTGACCGGGATCGAGTCGTCGCCGATCAAGTGGTGGGCGATCCTCCGAGCGTAGTCCTCAGTGAGGTTCGGCGGCTCGCGGTCGATGTCGTAGCCCCAGACAACCAGCCACTCGTGCCAAGGGCGGACGCACCGGACCAGTCCCATGCCGATACCGCCCACGTCGGCGCCGGTCTGCAACACCCAGTACAAGGTGCTCGGCCGGTGGGCGACGTAGCGGGTCAGGTCGGCTTCAAAGACGATATTGACGCTGCCCGCGACACCCATCCTGCCGACCATCGGCAGGCCGATGTCTTCCGCCACCTTGCTGCGGCCGCCGTCGGCGCCGATCAGGTACTGCGCCCTGATCTGGTACGTGTCGCCGCGCAGCCGATCCCGCACCGTCGCGGTGACGCCGTCCTCATCCTGGGCCAGGGACAGATATTCAGTGTGGTAACGCAGGCTCGTGCCGCGCGAAATGGCGGCGTTCGCGAGCACCGGCTCCAACAGGTGCTGCGGCATGTCGCACATGGAGGTCGGCGAAGCCAGATCGTGATCGGCTTGCCGGGACGGATGTGTGTACCAGGTGTGCAGACGGCCCAGTTCCTCCCCGGCCAGGCTGGTGCAGAAGGGGGTCTGTCCCATCAGGTTCTGCGGGGTGGCCTGGGCAACGACCACGTCTTCAATGTCCGCGTCGCGCAGCACCTCCATGGCACGCTGATTGGTGATGTGCGCCCGTGGCGTATCCGCCAGCCGGCCGTACTTCGTGACCATGATGTTCGGCACCGCGTAGGTGCTGAGCATCATGGCCGCCGTACTCCCGGCCGGTCCACTGCCAACGATGAGGACATCGGTCTCGACCACTTCGGTCATGGGTGCTCCTTGAGCATGCTGAGGCAGCCGCCAGCATCATCACGCGGGCGGGTTGAGCGCGGGCAGGTTCAGACGGAGGCGATGCGGAAGGTGTAGGTCAGCAGCCGCCAGTCGGTGACCGCGCGGCCGTCCGGCGGCGTTCCGGTGCCGGCGGCGAAGTCGACCACGAGCTCGTCCTTGACGCCGAACACCGTGTCCGAATCGAGGTACGCCCCACCTGCGACGAATAGTTGGGTGACCAGCCGTCGGTGCCCTAGGGCATCGATCATGAAATGCAGGTGGGGCGCGCGGTACTGGTGCCGCGCGGTCGCTGCGAGCATCTGCCCGACCGGCCCGTCATCGGGGATCGGGTACTCCGACGGCAAGATCGACCAGAAGGAGACCCGGCCTTCGACGTCGCTGAGGAAGCGGGCGCGCAGCACCGGTCCGGCCTGCTCAGGGAGCTGCACGTCGTAAAATCCGTCGTCGTTTGACTGCCAGACGTCAACCACCGCGCCGACCACCGCTTTGCCGTCCGCGTCCACGACGGAAACGTCGGTCCACAGCGGCGTCCCGGGCAGCCCGCGCGCGATGTTCGCCCCCAGGTGCTCAACCGGTGGACCGGCCACGTAGAACGGCCCGAGTACCGCTGACGGTGTGGTATCCGGGGTCCGCGAGTTGCTCAGCAGGTCGACGATGCTGGAGACGCCGAGCGTGTCGGACAGCAGCACGAACTCCTGCCTGACGTCGCTGCACAGCTGCCCAGTGCGGGTCAGGAAGTCGATGCCGTACTGCCACTCCTCCTGCGACAGGTCGTTGTCGCTGACGTACGCGTGCAGGCTCCGGACCAGTTCGGTGACCAGCCGACGTACCCGGGGATCCGGCGCCTGGTTGAAGGAGGCCACCACCTGCTCGGTCAGCCACCCGAAGTCCGGAACCGTCGCGGGGCCGACCGGCCGGCCGCCGTCGAACGCGGCCTGCAGCAGGGTCTGTACGTTTTCGAAAGTGACCTCGCGCGGATTGGGGTATTGCTTGCTCGTCGCGAGCCTGGACGCGGCCGGCACGTCTTCGCCGGCCAGGCCGACATCGCGCAACGACGTAGGCCCGCCCAGCGAGACGATCAGGTCGTACATGCCCGTCGGCGCGTCCCGCACTCCCAGCGCATTGGCCACCCGACGCATCGCCTCCGGCGCCGCAGCGGCGTTGAATGCCATCGCGTACGGCAACACTACGGTGTGCACCTGGGCGTGCGGCAGACCGAACGACCCGCCCAGCGTGTGGCACAGCTTGTGATGCAACCCCATGCCGGCCACGCCGAGGCAGATCCCCGCCAGCCAGGCGCCGACCAGCGCATCGGACCGTGCATCCGCATCGGACGGATCATTGACGATTCGGGGCAGCGCGCGGGCCAGGCGCATGATCGCCTGCGCCGCGAGCTCGTCCGTCACCGGATTGGCATCAGGGGAGTACAGCGCCTCCACCGCGTGCGCCATCGCGTTGACGCCGCTGGTGACCGACACCGGCACCGGCAACCCGAGCGTCAGATCAACGTCGTACAGGACCGTCTCCGGCAGGATCCCCGGCGCTGAACGGGTCGTCTTGACATCCCCGTCGGTCTCGCCGAGGACCGGCGTGACCTCCGAACCCGCATAGGTGCTGGGTACCGCGATGTGCGGCAGCCCGGTGCGAACTGACAGCGCTTTGCCGAGGCCCGTCGCCGAGCCACCGCCGATGGAGACCAGGCAGTCCACCTCTCGGGCACGCACCACGTCGAGTGCCTGCTCGGTCACTGCGACTGGCGTGTGCATCGCCACCCTGTCGAACCGTGCGATCAGTGCCGTACCTAGCGCCGCCGCGGCCCGGTCGACGACGTCACCCATCGCGGGGTCGTACACCACCATGACCCGCGACCCGCCAAGTCTGCTGACCTCGGCGGGCAACTGGCCCATCGTTCCGGAACCGAACAGAACCCTCGCGCGATTGGCGGCGTAAACAAAGGACGTCATCGCACTAGCCCCCTCCTGGCCACTGATACGGACTGAGTATCGGCCCAGTTACGAGGAAGTTTCCTGCATGATCGTGCTGTCCCCGCTACACGAACTACGCGCCGCCGCCGTCGCGCCGGATAGCCGCAGGCGTCGTCCCCAGGTGCCGACGCATCATCCGGGTCAGGTGCTCCTGATGCGAGAATCCGCATCGGGTGGCCACCGACGCGATCGGCAGCGACTCTTTGCGCAGCAAACGGCAGGCGGTGTCCACGCGCAGCCGCAGCAGGTACTGGTGCGGGGCCAGCCCGACTCGCGCCTTGAACTGCCGACAGAACTGGCTGACGCTCAGCCCCACCGCCGCGGCCATGACCGCCAAGGGGACCGGCTCTGCCAGCCGCTCCTCCAACAGTTCCCTCACCCGTGCCAGCTGCCGGTCACTCAGCCCGTTGTGCCGCAGCGGTTCCGCGTATTCGGCATCGCCGCGGCGGTCGCTGTGCCGCAGTACCAGTTGCCCGGCGAGCAGACTACTCAGCTGGTCCACGTAGGTGCGGGCGGAGGGCTCCCAGCGCCGCACCACCGCGTCTAACGTCAGGACCAGCTGCTCGAGCAACGGATCCACGACGCCCAGTTCCTCGACGAGCGCCACCGCGGGACCGTCGTGGGCGTCCTGGAGGATCTCGTCACTGAGGTAGACGTGCACCGTGTCCAGTTCCCCTCCCAGTTCCACGGTGAGATCCTTGCCCGCCGGGTGCACGAAGAAGCCGCCCGGCGGCACGGTCCGCGACGAGGTCAGGTTCAGCTGTCCGCGACATACCCGGACCGGACCGTTGAGGTGCAGGATCAGCAGGTGGCTCCGGGCACCGCTGAACGTCGCACAATACGGCTGTTCCCGCTGGGTCGACATGTACAGACCCGGCCACCCAAGTCCTTCGCTGGTCCGTTCCGGCCGTATCCACGGCTGGCGGAGAATACCGTTGGTGTCAAGCAGCGAAAGCTCGCCCGCTGACGCGTGAGGCCCGAGGGCTTCCGGCGCCGCTTCGGCGGGCTCGATCGACTTCGAGCGACGGTCCTGGCCGGTCATACCCTCGCCTCCTGGCTCCCTCAGCAGCGGTTCCGGCGTCCAGACTGTCTGCTCGAGGTGGTACAGGCAAGGGCGAGAGTCAGCCGTATGCCCTCGCCGTGCACCATCACGTCGTCGACTGACTCAACCTCGGTCCCGACCGAGCGGGCAGCCTGACCTCGGCCGGACTGCCCGCTCTCAGGCGACCTGCGGGTCGACCGGCTGGACCGGCTCCTGACTGCCGCGGCCGGGCCGGGCGATGATCGCGGCGGCCGCCACCGCGACGAGCCCGGCGATCACCAAGGCTTTGTTGAGCCAGGGGGAGTCCATCCAGATGGGGCCGATGTTGGGGTTGTCCGCCAGCGAGCGAGCCGGGCTGGATGCCAGTGCGCGGTGCACGAACTCGTTCAGGCCATAACTCTCCTGGTTCGGGAGATACTGGATCAGATACTTATAGATCGAGCCGGCGGGGAGAAGCAACAGCGCCAGCCCGGACCCGGCCGTGACCGCACTCGTCCGGCGCCGGCGGGCACCGGCGATCCGATAGGTCAGCGCCGCTGCGGCCAACCAGCCGGCCAGCAGCCCGAGCACCATCCCGCCGAGGACGAACGGTACGTACGTGGGCGGCCTCAGCGACCAACCGTCGATTTCGACCAGGCGGTCGTCGCTGTAGTACGCGATCACAGTCAGATGGACGCCGGACTTCTCGGCGTAGAAGGCGGCACTGCGGAAGTGGATCCCGTCAGTGCCGCCCGAGACGTCGACCGAGGTTGTCTTCCACCCGGCGGCGGTCAGCCGATCGCGGGCTCGGCCGGCCGCCTCGGTGGCGTCGACCCCGGGGTTGAGGCTGCCCAGGGTGGTCGACCAAAACCGTTCCTGGTGGGCCGGGTTGGCCTCCAGCGTGGCGTCGGAGCCGATCGCCTGGCTCGCGACCGGACCCGGGGCCGCCACTTTCGGATAGGTCCACATGCCGGCCCATGACCCGGCCGCCGCCCCGATGGCACCGCCGACCAGCAACGCCAGTACGGCAGCGACCACCGCCAGCGGCCGCCCGGGTGGCAACCGGAAGCGTTCGCGCAGGCCGTCGAGCACCAGATGCCAGCGATCAGCCCGGGTAGGGCCGGTCGGGCCGGCGGCCTCGGCCATCGTCGTGATCAACTCGGCCCCGTGCCGGCGGCGCAACCGGGCCGGATACGCCGCCAGCAACACGCTGGAGCTGTCGCTGGCCTTCATGCCGCACCGCCCGCGAGGCCGGGCCGGCTGCGCAACTGCGTCTCGGCAGCTGTCGCGTGCCGGTGGAGGCGCTCGGCCTGGGCGCCGAGGGCGGCTGCACCGCTGTCGCTGAGCCGGTAATAGCGGCGCAACCGGCCGTCGACGGCTTCCTCTCGGTCAACGGCGATGAGCCCCTGGTCGGCGAGCCGGTCCAGCGCGCCGTATAGAGTGCCGGGCCGCAGCTTCACCTCGCTGTCAGAGAGGGCTTCGACGGACTGGATGATCCCGTAACCGTGCAGCGGCTGGGCCGCAAGCGCGGTCAGGATGAGAAACGTGGGCTCCTGCATGACATGACAGTAAAGGTAACGTTATATAACGTCAACCATACTATCCAGGTCGATCGAACCGGCCGAGCAGAGAACCGGATCAGTACGGCAGCACGGCGCCGGTGTAGTTCTCAGCGAGCCCTGCCGCTGCGGTGGGTGAGGACGTGACGTAGGCCAACTGGGTGGTCTGCATCTGGCGCAGGAACCCGGCGTCCGGGTCGGCGGCGGGCGGCGCGTGCGGCATGCTCGTCATCCACCAGGAGAAGTGGGTGGCCTGCCAGACCCGACGGAGTGCGTCGTCGGAGTAGCCGTCGATCAGGTCGTCGCGGCCGTCCTGGATGGCGCGGACCAGCGCGGTGCCGAGCTTGTTGACGTCGGCGATGGCGAGGTTGAGGCCTTTGGCGCCGGTCGGCGGCACGATGTGCGACGCGTCGCCGGCCAGGAACAGCCGCCCCCAGCGCATGGGAGCGCTGACGAAGCTGCGCATCGGGGTGACCGACTTCTCCAGCGTCGGGCCGGATTTGAGGGCCCACCCGTCGAGGGCGAAGCGGGTCGACAGCGCTTCCCAGACCCGGCCGTCCAGCCAGTTGGTGACGTCGTCGTCCGGCGCCACCTGCGGATAGAGCCGGCTGACCGCGGCCGAGCGCATGCTGTGCAGGGCGAAGCCGTCGGGGTGCCAGGCGTAGATGAGCTCGTCGGTGGAGGGCGGGACGTCGGCGAGGATGCCGAGCCGGGAGAACGGGTACGCCCGTTGCGCCACCGTGCGTACGGACTCGGGGATCGTCGTGCGGCTCACCCCGTGGAGGCCGTCGCAGCCGGCGACGTAGTCGCAGTCGATACGTCGCGGATGGCCGTCGGCGTCGCGGAACGTGATCATGGGACGGTCGGTGTCGGCGTCTTCGATGCGGGTCTGGCTCACCCCGGCGCCGATGCCCGCCACGGCCGCGATCAGGTATCCGGCGGCCAGCCGGGCCAGGCTGGGCAGCACGTCGGTGGCGAACCGGTCGCCGATCCACACCTCGGCGAAGGCGGCCAGGATCTGCCGCAGCGGCGGCAGATAGAAGTTGGTGCTCGCATCGGAGGTCCACCACCAGGCGAGCACCAGCAGGACCGGCAGCGTCATCGTGGCGGCCAGTCGCCGCAAGAGGCCGATCATGGGAGCGCCTCCCCGCGCATCGAGGGGTGCCAGGACAGCAGGCGGCGTTCCGCCCAGCGCGCCAGTGTGTTGATCAGAATGCCGACCAGTCCCGTGACCATGACCAGGGCGTACAGGGTGGGGATGGCCGCACCGGACTGGGCGAGGGCGATCTGCTGGCCGAGGCCGGGGGCGCCGATCACCAACTCGCCGGTCACCGCGAGCACCAGGGCCACCGTCGAGGCCAGGCGCAGGCCCGTCAGCACGTACGGCAGGGCGGTCGGCCAGACGACGTAGCGGATGCGGCCCCAGCGGCTGAACCGGTACGACCGGGCGGTGTCATCGGCTACCGGGTCGACGTCCTGGACACCGTAGAGAACCTGGATGAGCACCTGCCGGAACGCCGCGTACACGATGAGCAGCAGCTGACCACGTACGTCGGGCCGGGCCGGGGCGAAACACCCCGGCCCGGCCCCCACCGGTCACGTGCCGGACACCTGCACCAACTGCCACTGCTGGTCGAGTGAGCCGTTGCCGGCCCACTGCACCACGTTGGCTCCGTTCGTGGTCGAGCCGCCCGACACACCCAGGTAGAGGCTGCTGTTCACATTCTGGATCGTGTAATACGGGCCGTTGACCGCGAAGGCCCATTGCTGATCGGTCGCACCGGTGTTGGTCCACTGCACCGCTTGCGCACCCTGGCTGGTCGATCCCTGGTGGACGCCGACGACCTTCGCGCTGGCGGCGTTGGTGATGACCGCGTTGCCGGTGGTGTTCCGCGAGATGTTCCAACGCTGGTCGGTGCTGCTTGTGTCGGTCCATTGCACGATCGAGGCTCCGTTGGCGGTGCTCGCCCCGCTGACCCCGGCGGCCTTGCCCGAGTTGCGGTTGACCATCTTGAAGCCGGCGCCGGCGGTCGTGCCGAAGTCGATGACGGTTTGCCACTGCTGGGCGTGGGCGTCGGTGGCCGCCTGGAGGTCGACCGCCCCGCCCGCGGTTGCCGCCGTCGCGTAGAGCGACGTGTTCGCCGTGGACTGCAGCTTGTAGTAGCCGTCCGAGGTCTGGACCAGATTCCACAGCTTGTCCGAGCCGCTGTCGTCGACCCACTGGGTCAACTGCGCGCCCGAATTCGCGTTGCCCTGCCAGATGCCGACCGCACGGCCGCCGCCCTTGTTGAGCAGCGTCACGGACGTTCCCTTGCGGGCGAGGTGCCACCACTGCGCGGCATTCGCATCGTTCCGCGTCTGCGTGATGATGTCAGGGACATTGCCGGTGAAGACAGCGTCCTGTGTCTTGCCGCTCTGTGGGCTGAGCACCTGCCCGGTTGCCCGGTTCACGAGGGCGTAGTAGACGCCGTCGGAATTGCCGAGGTCCACCTGCCCGGAGGTGACCGGTCCGGTTCCCCACGGGGCCCGGATGATCGTCATGCGCTTGGTGCCGCTCACGTATTGCAAATTGCGGCTGTAGCCGGACGGCATGGAAGTCTTGTATTCCTTCCACGTCCCGGTGCTGCTGCCGCTCGAGTTGACCCAGACGTCGCCGCTGCCGGCCGCGTTGTAGACCAGGCTGCCGTCCGGCCGGGCGACGACGACCGGGCTGCCGCCTCGGGCGAGGGTTCCCGAGCCCGATGACACGGGCAGGGCCGTGATGCCCGCGCCGGCGGCGCCGCCGGTGGCATAGAACTCCAAGGGGTTGCTGGCGATCTTGTAGCGCACGTCCTCGCCGCCGCCCCAGTACTCGTAGGTGAGCAGCCACTTGCCGTCGCTGGTGGGCACGATGTTGGTCATGCCGGGCCGCCCGCCGCCGATCTCGGTCTTGCCGCCGCCCATGGCGGTGGTGGTGCCGGCGACGTCCATGACGGGGCTGCTCCACGAGCCCGACCCGTTCCAGGTCTTGTGCACCAGTATCTGTCCGCCCGAGTCCGTGGCCGTCGTGTTGTCCGGGTCGATCGTCACGGCGCCGGTGGACGAGTTGTAGCCCAGGTAGTCGTTCTCGTCGGAGTAGTAGCAGACGAGTTGCCCCTGATACATCATCAGGTACGGCTCCCAGACCGGGTCGTTCGCCTGGTTCGGGCCCGTCGCGATGGTGCTGATGACGCTCCAGGTCGCTCCCTGGTCGGTGCTCGCGTAGAGGACGATCGCGACGTTCTGCCGGTTGCCACTGCCGCTCGGAGCGGTGTCCGCGCCCGACACCACATCGGCCAGCAGGAGCGTGCCTGCGGCGAGGCCGCCGAACGCCTGCGGCAGCACGTAGAAGTAGGGGTTGGTCCAGTTGCTGGTGTACGCCGCATAGGCCGGATCGCTCGTGAGCTGGGCCGGCGCCTTGAGGTCGGTGAGCTTCTGCCAGGTGTCGCCGTCGTCGTCGCTCTTGTAGATCGGCATGGTCTGGCCGACCACCGGGCCCTCGCTGTCCTCGAAGGCCATCACCAGTCGGCCGCTCGGAAGTTGCGCCGACTTCGGGTAGAGGATGCACGGGCTCTTGTTGCAGCTCGACGGGTTCTGCGCGGTGTAGACCGTTTGCTGGGTCGGCTGATAGGCCGAGGCACTCGAGGCCGTGGTGAGCGCGACGCCCGCCGCCAGCCCCAGGCTCGCGGCGCACGCGATGACCGTGCGCCCTATTCTTCGCATCATTTCGGCTCTCCTTCTTTCCCTTACCCGAAGCCGGTCTATGAACGCCCTTTTACTAAGGCACCATTCCGTCGCTGAGGTGCTCGGCAGAAGAAGGCCGGGCCATTCAAAGGACATCGCCTACGGCAATTTCCCGAAGATTAGGGGTAATACCCGGAACCAACAAGGCGCGGTAACCGATATGTTACGAAACTATTTCGAGAAGACGCCTTGGTGAATCCCGGCGGTCAGGCCTCGGTCACAGCTGACCACTGCGGCCCGTCCGGAAAATGGAACGCGGTCAGGGCTTCGGCGTGGATCTGGGCGCTCATCCCGGGCGCGGTGGGCGCCAGGTAGCGACCGCCTTTGATGCGGACGGGGTCGGTGAAGTGTTCGTGGAGATGGTCGACGTACTCGATGGCTCGCCCGTCGAGGCTGCCGCTGACCGCGACGAAGTCGAACATCGCCAGGTGCTGCACCAGCTCGCACAGCCCGACGCCGCCGGCGTGTGGGCACACCGGCACGCTGAACTTCGCGGCCAGGAGCAGGATCGCGATGTTCTCGTTGACACCGCCGACCCGGCAGGCGTCGATTTGCACCACGTCGACGGCGCCGGCCTGGAGCAGCTGCTTGAACATGACGGCGTTGTGCACGTGCTCGCCGGTGGCCACCTTGATCGGGGCCAGGGCGCGGCGGACCGCGGCGTGGCCGAGGATGTCGTCCGGCGAGGTGGGCTCCTCGATCCAGTACGGGTTGAAGTCGGCCAGTTCGCCCATCCAGCCGATCGCATCGGGTACGCCCCAGACCTGGTTGGCGTCGACCGCGATGCGGGTGTTCGGCCCGACGGCGGCCCTGGCGATGGCCATCCGGCGTACGTCGTCGGCGAGGTTCGCACCGACCTTGAGCTTGATCAGGTCGTAGCCGTCGGCGACGGCCTCCTTGCACAGCCGGGCGAGTTTCTCGTCGTCGTAGCCGAGCCAGCCGGGTGTCGTGGTGTAGGCGGGATAGCCGTCGGCGAGCAGCCGCTGTTCGCGCTCGGCGCGGCCCGCGGACGCGGTGCGGAGCAGGTCGAGGGCTTCGTCCTGGGTGAGAGCGTCGCGCAGGTAGCGGAAGTCGACCTGGGCGACGAGTTGCTCCGGGGTGAAGTCGGCCAGAAGCTTCCACAGTGGCTTGCCGGCCCGCCGGGCGGCGAGGTCCCACACTGCGTTGACGATGCCGCCCGCGGCCATGTGCACGACGCCCTTCTCCGGGCCGAGCCAGCGGATCTGGCTGTCGCCGACGAGCCGCCGCGCCAGGGCACCCGGGTCGCGGAGCAACTCCTCGACCGGCTGCCCGACCACCATCGACGCGAGGGACCGCACGGCGGCGACCTCGATCTCGGTGCCACGTCCGACAGTGAAGACGAGCCCATGCCCTTCGGCGTCCGTGCTGGTGCGCAGCATGACGTAGGCGGCGGAGTAGTCGGGGAACGGGTTCATGGCGTCGGAGCCGTCGCGGTGGCGGGACGTGGGGAACCGTACGTCGATGGTCTCCACGGACGAGATATGTTCGGTCACTGGCTACTCCTCAGGGAAAGGTCAGCGTGATGGCGTCGGCGCTCAGCTCGACCGTGCGCGCGCCGCCCGCGCCGGCCAGGTGTGGTGGCGGCACGACGGTGACCGTCGCGTCCGGGCGGGCGGCCTGCGCGCCGGGGACGAGCCGGCACGTCATCGCCGCCGTCTCTGTGGTCCAGGTCAGTTCGTCGATGGCGACGCCGCCTCGGGCGCGTAGGCCGGTGATCCGTCCGGCCGGCCAGGCGGGCGGCAGTGCGGGAAGCACCCGCAGCTCGCCAGGCGTGGACTGCAGCAGCATCTCGGCGACGAGATGGGGCAGGCCGCCGGCGGCGTCGACGTTGAAGATGGCGCCCTCGTCGTGGGTCGGTACGAGGTTGGGCGCCCAGTGGTCGCGGGCCAGCCAGGTGACGCATTCGCCGGCGGTGTCGGCGTCGCCGAGGTGGGCGGCGGCCAGGCCGAGTTGGACGATGCCGAACGCCATCTGTTGCGGGCCGGTCTGGGCGCGGCGCCAGGCGAGCTTCTGCGCGATGGTGACCGCGGCCGCAGCACGTTCCGCTGGGCCGAACGCCGGGTCGGTCTCGTACCACAGCGGGTACAGGTGTGAGGCGTGCCGATGGCCGGGTTCCTCCCGGAATTCCGGGTCGAGCCACTCGGCGAGGCTGCCGTCGGCGGCGACCCGGTACGGCGGCAGCGTGCTGCCGAACACGGCCCATTCCTGGGCGAGGGCGTGCTCGCCGAGCAACTCGGCGAAGCGGCGGCCGATCCGCACGGCGTCGCGGATCATCGCGATCTCGCTGGTGGCGTCGGCGGACAGCGGTGTCGTGGCATCCGCGGGTGTGTTCTCCGGTGAGAAGCACGGCACGGCGTGCCGGACGCCGGCCGCGTCGACGATCAGCGCCGAGGTGTAGAAGCGCAGCACCTGCACGGCGAGCGGCCAGCCGGTGTGCTCGACGAACGAGCGGTCGCCGGTGACGGTGAAGTAGTCGTAGGCCAGGCGCAGCATCCAGCCGCCGTTGCCGATCCAGAACTGGTGCGGGTAGTCGTGCCCGAAGTGGTTGGCGTGGCCGTGGGTTGTCATGCGGGCGGGCAGCAGGTGGCCGTCGGCGCCGTAGAGGGACTGGGCGTTGTGCCGGAAGTGCTCGCCGAACCGATCCAGCAGCCGGAACACGCTGGTGAGCAGCTCCGGTGTGCCGGTGGAGGCGAGGGCGGCGACGGCGGTCTGCAGGTTGCCGTTCATGGTGTAGTCCGAGGACCAGGGCGCGGTCCAGCTGCCCTGCCAGAGGCCCTGCAGGTTCGGCGGCAGCGTGCCGGTGGCGGAGATGATGACGTGCCGTCCGGCGGTGTAGGCGTGTTCGACGAGCCCGAGCAGCGCCGCGGGATCGCCGGCCCGCGCCTCGGCGAACTGCGTTTCCACATCCCCGGCGGTCCGCGCGCCGCCCAGCTCCAGCCGGCTGCGTCCGGTGAGTGTGCCGTGCGCGGCGCGCTGTTCGCGGACGAGCGCATCCCAGATCGTGCTGTCCAAAGGCTCGACCGTGCCCGGCTCGTCCTGGTCGACCGTGACGGTGAGCGTCGCGTACAGGGCCAGGCCGGGCGTGACATCGACATCCACCTGCGCCGGTCGCAGCGTCGCCGGCTGAGGGACGTGCAGGCGGGTGTGCGCGACCCGGGCATCGGCGCGTCCGGTCGGCCGGACGGACAGGGTGAGCGCGTCGCCGTCGACGCCGGCTCGCGCCGAGACGTGTGCGCTCGAGTCGATCCCGGCGAACGCGTCGATCGGCGCACCGCGCTCCTGGGTCGCGTACAGGCTGAGGGTGCAGGTCAGCTCCGCGGTGGAGGTGATCCGCAGGGCGATGACGTCGCGCCCGCGCAGCGGCAGCACGGTGAACTCGATGACCACGTCGGCAGCCCGCCACGACACCGACACTTCCCCGGTGTCGAAGCGTCCGGTGCGCCGGTAGTCCGTGGGCACACCGTCCACGTGGGGCACCACGGCGACGGACGCGGCCGGGACGAACGGGTCGGTCCAGATCAGGTCGGTCATCCCGCACGCCCGCGCGCGCTCGTCGACCAGCGCGGCGGCGTCGGCCGCGGCGTTGTCGAGCAGCAACCGCCGCACCTCGGGCAGCACCGACGCCAGGTCGGGTGCCGGCCGCGGGTCCATCACTGAGAAGAAAAACTCCTCGTGGGTGAGGTCGACGACGTGGCATGCCGGCGTGCCGTGCAGGACGGCGCCGACGGTTCCGGTGCCGGCGACCAGGCCCTGATCCCAATGCCGCGCCATCGTGGTGCTCACGAAGGAGTCGGCTGTGCGCCCTTTCACTGGGCAATCCGGTGGGCTGCGGATTGCACGCGGTCGTGGCCGACGAAGCGGACCTGGCCGGTCAGGTCGACGTCGGCGCCGGAGCCGGGGTCGGCGGCGGATTGCGCGACGGTCAGCACGATGCGCCCGGGTTCGACGCGCCGTCGC
The DNA here is from genome assembly GCF_003947245.1 of Actinoplanes sp. ATCC 53533. Lineage (NCBI taxonomy): Bacteria > Bacillati > Actinomycetota > Actinomycetes > Micromonosporales > Micromonosporaceae > Actinoplanes > Actinoplanes sp. ATCC 53533. The sequence continues at coordinate 13,357 of NZ_QHHV01000240.1, forward strand.
TGGTCGCGGCCGGTGAAGGCGGTCAGGTCTGCGTGTACGTCGAACTCGACGGTCACTGCGGAGCCCGGCGCAACGTCGACGCGGGCGAAGCCGATGAGCCTGCGCACCGGACGGGCGACCGAGGCGACCGGGTCGGACAGGTACAGCTGCGGTACGGCGGTGCCCGGCCGGGTGCCGGTGTTGCCGATCGTCGCGCGCAGCCGGATCAGCCCATCGACGGGCATCGCCGAGGTATCGGCGTGGACGTCGTCGATGGTGAACGTGGTGTAGGACTGACCGTGGCCGAACGGGAACGCCGGCGTGGGGTCGATGTTGCTGATGCCGTCGCTTTTGAGCGCGAGCGGCGGAGCGAGGTAGGTGCCGGGCTGCGGCGCGGCGGCGCCGGGGATCTGCACGGGTAGCCGGCCGGACGGGTTGACCCGGCCGCTGAGCACCGCGGCGATCGCGGCGCCGCCCTCCTCGCCGGGCAGGAACGCCTGGACGGTGGCCGCGGCGCGGGCGGCATGCGCACCGATGGCGTACGGGCGGCCGGAGACGACGACGAGCACCACCCGGTTGCCGGCGTCGAGCACCGCCCGGGCCAGGTCGTCCTGCACGCCTGGCAGGTCCAGGGTCGTGACGTCGCAGCCTTCGCCGGAGGTGCCGTGGCCGAACAGTCCGGACCGGTCCCCGACGAGCAGGACGGTCACGTCTGCCGCGGCCGCGGCGGCCACCGCGGCCGGAATGCCGCTGGGGTCGCGGTCGAGCACGTCGCAGCCCGGTACGTAGCTGATCGCCGCCGCCGGCCACTCGTCGCGCAGCGCGTCGAGGATGGTCGGGGCGTTGATGCCGAGGCCGATGCCGGGGTGGTTCACGACGACGTGGTTGGGGAACGAGTAGCAGCCGAACAGGCAGCCGGCATCGTCGGCGACCGGCCCGATGACGGCGACGCTCGACGGTGCCGGCAGCGGCAGGAGGCCTGCGCTGTTGTCGAGCAGGACCACGGACTCCTCGGCGAGGCGGCGGGCGATGCCGCGGTTGCGCGGCGAGTCGAGGTCGACCGGCGCGGCGTATTGCTGGGGATGCCAGTCGGGGTCGAGCAGGCCGAGTTCGGCCTTCTGGGTGAGCACCCGCAGGGCCGCCTGATCGATCGTCGCGGCGCCGACGGCGCCGCGGCGCACCTGGTTGAGCAGCAGATCGCCGTAGGCGAGGGTGTGCGGCAGTTCGACGTCGAGACCCGCTTCGAGCGCCATGACGGCGGCGTCGGCCAGGTCGGCGGCGACGTGGTGGGTGGAGGCCAGGAACGCTATCGCCCAGTAGTCGGACACGACGGTGCCGGCGAAGCCCCAGGTGTCGCGCAGCAGGCCGGTCAGCAGGCTCGCGTCGGCGGCCGGGGGCACGCCGTCGATGTCGGCGTAGGAGTTCATCACGGAACGGGCGCCGCCGGCGAGGATCGCCTTCTCGAAGGGCGGGAGGATGACGTCGACGAACTCGCGCGGGCCGAGGACGGCCGGAGCGTGGTTGCGGGCGCCGCGGGAGGCGGAGTAGCCGGCGAAGTGCTTCAGCGTCGCGATGACTCCGGACGACTGCAGGCCGCGCACGTAGCCGACACCGAGCTCGGAGACGAGGTACGGGTCCTCGCCCATCGTCTCCTCGACCCGGCCCCACCGGTAGTCACGCACGACGTCGAGGACCGGTGAGAGGCCCTGGTGCACGCCGAGCGCGGCCATGTCAGCGCCGATCGCGGCGGCCATCTGCTCGACCAGTTCCGGGTTCCAGGTCGCGCCCCACGCCAGCGCGGTCGGGTAGACGGTCGCCTGCCAGGCGGTGAATCCGGTCAGGCACTCGTCGTGGGCGATCGCCGGGATGCCGAAGCGGTTCGCTGCCACGACGGCGTGCTGCAGCCGCGCGAGCCGCTCGCGCCCTTCGTCGGGGTCGATCGGTGCGGTGCCGAACGGGCGGGTGAGGTGGCCCAGCCCGCCGGAGATCTCCTCGTCGAACGGCAGCGCGCCGCGGAAGCTGTCCTGCATCGGCGCCACGTTGCGCCCGGCGTCCTCCTCGCCCGGCCACGAGCTGCCGAGCTGGGCGATCTTCTCCTCGAGCGTCATCGCGTCGAGCAGCGCGCGGGCGCGCACGGCCGGGGCGAGCGAGGTGTCGTGCCAACGCCCCGTGACACGCGGCTGCTGTTCGATCGTCATGTGCGGGATCCGTTCGTGGAAGGGTTTACTTGCCGCCGGCGCCGGCTAGGCCGCGCAGCAGGGACTTGCGGGCCAGCAGGTAGATCGCGAGGATCGGCAGGGCCGAGACGAGCACCGCGGCGAAGACCTCCGGCGGGTTGACCTGGTACTGACCGATGAAGTCGTACACGCCGAGCGTGATGACCTTCGTGTCCGCCGACTGGGTGAGGATCAGCGGGAACAGGAAGCCGTTCCAGGCGCCGAGCGCGGTGAAGACGGCGACCGTGGAGATGCTGCCGCGGGCGAGCGGGATAACGAGCCGGACGAGGATGCGGCCCGGCCCGGCGCCGTCCATCGCCATCGACTCGAACAGCTCCTTGTTGATGTCGCGCATCCCGCCGACCAGCACCAGGACGCTCACCGGCAGCGAGAACGCCGCGGTGGGCAGGATGACCGCCCAGTAGGTGTCGTAGAGGCTGAGCTGATTGATCAGCAGAAACACCGGGATGATCACGGCCTGGGAGGGGATCGCCAGGCCGAGCAGGAACAGCCGGAACACCCCGGTGGACCAGAGCCCGCGGCCGCGGACGACCGCATAGCCCACCGGTACGGACAGCGCGAGCACGATGATGACGGTGGCGGCGGCCACGATCGTCGTGTTGAGGATGTACCGCGGCACGTCTCCGGCCAGGACGGTGCGGAAGTTGTCGAACGTCAGCGAACTCGGGATGGCGAGGGGTCCGCTGTCGACATACTGCTCTTTGGGCCGCACTGCGGTGGCGAGCATCGCGTAGAGCGGTGTGCCGATGATGAGGAGCCAGCAGACGGCGGCCGCGCCGGCGAGGTAGTTCGGTCGGCGCTTCACAGCCCCTCCAGGGTGCTCTGCATCTTGTCGTAGCCGGTGACCCGGACCAGCAGCAGCGAAATGCCGGTCGAGAGCGCGAGCAGGACCACCGCGATGGCGCTTGCGTAGCCCATGTCGTAGCTGCTGAAGCCCTCCTGGTACATGCGGAACGGCAGGGTCGCCGTGTCGGTGCCGGGCCCGCCGTTGGTGAGCACGAGGACGATGTCGAACGCGGTCAGCCCGCCGACGACCATGAGGGTCGAGGAGGTGATGATGGTGTTGCGCAGCTGCGGGAGGGTGATCGACCGGAACTGGCGGAACCGGCCGGCGCCGTCGATCTCGGCGGCTTGGTAGAGGGTGAGCGGGATCGCCCGCGCCGACGCTTGAAACAGCAGCGTGTGGAACGGGATGAACTGCCAGCTGGTGACCGCCACGAGGCAGACGATCGCGCCGTTTCTGGTGCCGACGAAGTTGCCGTCGCCGCCGAAGAGCCAGGGCAGAGTGGCCGGTACGCCGAAGTTCGGGTCGAGCAGCTGACGCCACATGACGGCGGTCGCGGCCGTGGACAGCAGCAGCGGGACGAAGAAGATCGCCGACAGCGCGGCCCGGTTGCGCTGCGGGCCGGCCGACCAGACGCCGAGCAGGATCGCGAGCGGGGCCTGGACGACGATGTTGCCGATCAGCAGGACGAAGGTCACCACGGTCGCGTGCGCGATCGCGGGGTCGTGCACGAGCCGCGACCAGTTCGCGCCGCCGTTGAGCCGCGGCGTGCCCAGCCCGTCCCAGTCCGTGAAGGACAGGTAGGCCACCGCGGCCATCGGCACGACGGCGAAGAGAAGAAAGAACAGGAGACCGGGCAAGGCCCAGGTCGCACCGGGCCGGCCCGTCGCCGAGCTGGTCCGGTGCGCCGTGCGCCCCCGGGCGAGCTTGTCGGTGCTCGCCAGAGCTGCCATGGGATACGCCCTTACTTGAGTGCCGCGGCTGCGGCGACGAACTGCTCGGGGGTCTGCTGGCCGTTGAACAGCTTCTGCAACTCGGCGAGCATCGGGGTGGCGATCTTGAAGCCGAGCGCCTGGTCCCAGGACTGGGTGAAGGCCGGCGCCTGCTGCACGAGGTCGAACTGGAAGGTGGCGTACGCCGGGTCGGGCGCCGCGGCGAGGGCGGCCTTGGCGTTCGAGGTGACCGGGACCTCGCCCATTTTCACGAGGCCGTTGATGTAGTCGTCGCTGTAGAGGCTCTGCAGGTAGCCACCGGCGGCGGCGGGGTCCGCGGTGGTGGTCACGGAGACGTAGTTGCTGGGGTTCCCGACGACGTTCTTCGGGTCGCCCTTGCCGCCGTCGACCGAAGGGAACGGCACATAGCCGAGGCCGTTCTTGGCGAAGTCGGCCGAGGTGCCCTGCTGCACCGCGTACTCCCAGGAGCCCATGAGCTGCATCGCCGCCTTGCCGCTGGACAGCAGGGTCGACGATCCTCCGGCGCCGTAGGCGACGGAACCGAACTTGGTGCCGAACGCACCGCTGTCCACCATCGTTTTGATCATCTCGGCGGCCTGGCGGACCGCCGGATCGGTCCAGCCCGCAGAGTCGCCGGACTGGATCCGCTCGAAGACGGCCGGGCCGCCCAGCCGGTCGGTGAGGTACTCCAGCCACATGAGCTCGGTCCACTCATTGCCGCCCTGCCCGGCCAGGGCGAACGGGGTGATGCGCTTGCCCTTGAACGTGGTGATCAGCGACTGCACATCGCTCCAGGTCTTCGGCGGCTGGACGCCCGCGCCGGCGAAGACCTTCTTGTTGTAGAACAGAAAGACCGGCTGGGTGCCGCGGGACGGCACGCCGACCAGCGTCCCGTCCGATGTCTGGCCGACCTTGAGGACGGCCGGCAGGAAGTGCGACGCCACGTCCTTGCCGCCGGGCAGCGTCGCCACATCGACGATCTTCTTGTTGGTGGCGTACTCGCGCATCGGCCCGCCGCCCCAGCTGAAGAACATGCCGGGCATCTGGTTGGAGCCCATCGCGGTGCGCAGCTTGTCGAGGTAGCCGTCGGACGGGACGACATCCATCACGACCTTGGTCGCGGCCGTCTTGTTGAGCGCGTCGATGCCGGCCTGCTGCACCTCATTGGTCGGGTCCTTGAGCGTCCAGAAGTGCACCGGCTCCGCGGCGGTGCCCGCACTCCCTCCGCCACACCCGGCTAGAACGACGGCGAGCCCGGCTGCTGCCAGTGCGCCTATGACTCTCTTCATGGTGGCCACCTTTCAACGAACGTAAGGATGTGCCAGCTGGCCATCTTCGCCACGTAAGTTTTACGTATCGAGCATCCCGTTTGACCTGCTGTTTTCTCGGAGGTTAGGCGCGATGTCATCCTCGATCAACGGCCGTTAACCAAGACGTTACGAAAGTATTACGCTGAAGGCTGCCCCTCCACGTAAACCTCACGTAGGCTCGCCCACATGTCGGAGTCCAGCGCGCGGCAGGCTTACAAACACGGGCTACTGACCTCGATCGCCCGCGAGGCGGGCGTCTCGGTGGCCACGGTGTCCAAGGTCGTGCACGGCAAACCCGACGTCGGACCGGCGACCCGCCAGCGCATCGAGGCACTGCTCGAGGAGTACGGGGCTGGTCGCGAGACCCCGGAGGCAGCACCGGCACGCCGCATCTACGCTGTATTCCGCGACCTCGACAGCCCGTACACGCTCGAGGTCGTCCGCGGCGTCGTCGACGCCGGCAGCCAGGCCGGCTTCGAAGTGGTCATCGGCACGACGATGCACCGCTCGATAGCGCAGTGGCTCGATGCCTGCTCCGACCCCGGCGTCCTCGGCATGATCCTGATCATCTCCATGATGGCGGAGCACGACCAGAAGCGGGTGCTGAGCAAGCACGTGCCCGTCGTGCTCATCGACCCGCTCAGCCAGCCGCTGCCGGGGGTGCCGAGCGTCGGCGTAACCGACTGGCACGGCGCCCACGACGCCGTCGGGCACCTGCTGGAACTCGGCCACCGGCGCATCGGCATCATCGCCGGCCGGCCGCACTCCCCCGCCGGCGGCGCGCGCCTGCACGGCTACCGGGCAGCACTGCACAACGCCGGCATCGAATACGACACCGCGCTGGTCCGCTCGACCGACTTCGACTACGGCGAGAGCGTCACCGCCACCACCGAGCTGCTGACCCTGCCCGAACGACCCACCGCCATCTTCGCCACCAGCGACGCACAGGCACTCGGCACTCTGGAGGCGGCCCGCGCCTTGCGGATCTCAGTCCCGGACGACCTGTCGGTCGTCTCCTTCGACGACACCAGCGCCGCCGCCACGGCCTCGCCACCACTGACCGCCGTCCGGCAGCCCTACGACGAACTCGGCCAGATCGCCACCAGCCTGCTGGTGGACATGTCCAACGGCAAGTCCCCGGTCGTGGACCGCTTCGAACTAGCCACGGCGTTCACACTGCGCTCGTCGACCGCAGCCCTCGTCGCACAGCGTTAGGCGCGACCGCGCAAGCCCGCCTGGTACGCGAGGACGACGACCTGGGCCCGGTCGCGGACGCCGAGTTTGGTCATGGCGTGGTTGACGTGTGTCTTGACCGTGAGTGGGCTCAGCGTGAGGTGCTTGGCGATCTCGGCATTGGACATCCCCGTGGCCACCAGGGTGACGATCTCGCGTTCCCGATCGGTCAGCACGTCGAGGATGTCGGAAGCCGGGGCCGGATTGCGGTCCTCCAGGGTGAGGTAGCGGGCGATCAATCCTCGGGTGGCCGCCGGCGAGAGCAGCGACTCACCCCGCGCCACCGTCCGGATCGCGTCGATCAGCGCCTCCGGGCGGGCGCCCTTGCCGAGGAATCCACTCGCGCCGGCGCGCAGCGCCTCGAAGACGAACTCGTCGACCTCGAACGTGGTCAGGATCAGCACCCGTACCCCGGCCAGATCCTCATCGCTCGTGATCTGACGGGTCGCCGCGAGGCCGTCGAGTTCGGGCATGCGGATGTCCATCAGGACGACGTCGGCCCGGGCCTCACGGGCCAGCCGAACGGCCTGGCCACCGGTCGCCGCTTCGCCGACCACCGTCAGGTCGGTGGCGCTTTCGACCATCAGCCGCAGCCCGGCGCGGACGATGTCCTGGTCGTCCGCCACCAGCACGCGAATAGCCGTCACAGCGCCGCGCCAACCGGAGCGGGAAGCTCTGCCACAACCCGAAAACCACCTTCTCCTCGCGGCCCCGCCGACAACCAGCCGCCCAACGCGGCGGCCCGCTCATGCATGCCGATGATGCCGTGACCCGACTGACCGACCTCTGATCTGCTGTGTGAGCCGCCTGCCGGCGGTCCGTCGTCTTCGACCACCAGAGCCAGCACATCGGGCCGGAAGGCAAGCCGGACCGACGCCGCGGCTCCCGACGCGTGTTTGGCGGTGTTGGTCAGCGACTCCTGGATCAGCCGGAACGCGGTGAGGTCAACGGCCTCGGGCAACGACCGGGCCGGCCCGGAGACGTCGCAGGTCACCCGCAGCCCCGAGGCCACGAAGGAGGCGATCAGCTCGTCGAGCCGGTCGAGCCGGCCGGCCGGCTCGACCGGCTCGTGGTCGTCGAGTTGGCGCAGCAGGCCGACCGTCAACCGCAGTTCCTCCAGCGCGGCCCCGCTGGCGTTCTGGATATGCGCGAGGGACTGCCTGGCCTCGGTCGAATCCTTGTCCAACAGGTAGGTCATCGCGCCCGCCTGCACGCTGATAAGCGCCACATGGTGGCCCACCGCGTCGTGCAACTCCCGCGCGATGCGCAGCCGCTCGGCCTGCACGCGACGGCGTGCCTCCTCCTCGCGCCCTTGTTCCGCGCGCGTGGCCCGTTCCACAAGCATCGCCTGCTGCGCGCGCCGGGCGCGTACGGCTTGCCCGACGGCGGCCGCGGCCAGCACCAGCGACAACGCCTCAATGCTGGACAGCTCGGCTACTCCCCCCAGGCCGGACAGCACGGCACCGGACAACACCACGGTGGCGGTCATCGCGGCGGTCGCGGTGACCACAGCGGTCTTCTCGCTACGCAGCGAAAACAGCAACATCGCGAAGAACAGCGCGGGGCGGGCGGCCTCCGGCGCTCCCGCCGGCATCATGACGATCGCGCCCGCCGTCGCCACGGCCAGGCTTAGCCACGACGGCCAGCTCATGGCGGGGATGACGACGAAGCTGGCAGAGACCAGCACGGCGACGGCGAACACTGCCGGAGTGTGCGTGGGCCTGGCCTGTATCGCGGCGATGAGCAGGGCACCGAGGAACAGCGTCGCGGCCCCGGCGACCCGGACGGCAGTGGGATGCGCGGCGGCGAACCGGCGCACCCAGTTGTTGACCCGTCTCAGGTAGTCGACCGCGCGGTCCTCCACCAAGCTCACAGCTCCCACAGCACTGACAGTAGGCACCCCATGATCGCTGCGCCAACCAATCTACTGCCAACGCAGTAGGCCGGGCCTCGCCGCACGGTTGCACCACCCACGAACGCAGCGGCCGGCCGGCCGGGCTACCGCGATCACGGCGAGTGAGGTCACGGCGCAGGGCCGATGACGAACCCGGTGGCTATCGCGAACGATGTACGAGTCCCCTCAACGACAGCGGCCCGCCACCCAGGCGGGCTGGTGATCCAGCGCGTCTTCGAACAGGAGAAACCTGATGGCCTCGTTCCTGTACCGGTTGGGCCGGTTCGCGTTCCATCGGCGGTGGCTGGTCACCGCTGCCTGGCTGGCGGTCATGATCGCGGCCCTGGTCGGCGCCGCCACCTTGTCCGGGCCCACCCAGGACTCGTTCAGCATCCCGGGCACTCCGGCACAGAAGGCAGTCGACCTGCTCGCCGAGCGGTTTCCCCAGGCATCGGCCGACGGCGCCACCGCCCGCGTGGTGTTCGCCGCGCCCGACGGCAAGAAGCTCACCGCTCCGGCGTACCGGTCGGCGATCAACGCCGCGGTCGCCGAGCTGAAGCGAGCGCCGCAGGTCGCCTCGGTCAACGACCCGTTCACCTCCGGCACCGTTAACGACTCCGGCACGATCGGTTTCGCCCAGGCGAGCTACACGGTGAAGTCCGACGAACTCACCGACGCGACCCGCGACGCCCTCGCCGCGATGACCGAGCGAGCCCGGGCGAGCGGACTGACCGTCGAGGTCGGCGGCGACGCCTCGGACACCCCGGCCAAGCAGGGCCTCGCCGAGGTCATCGGGGTGGTGGTCGCGGCGATCGTGCTAGTCATCACGTTCGGGTCGCTGGTCGCCGCCGGCCTGCCGCTGCTGACCGCGATCCTCGGCATCGGGATCGGCATCGGCTCCATCAGCGCCCTCTCCGGCTTCGTCGACCTGTCGTCCAAGACCCCCATCCTCGCCCTCATGCTCGGCCTCGCCGTGGCTATCGACTACGCCCTGTTCATCGTCTCCCGGTATCGCAGCGAACTCGCCGCCGGCCACGAGCCGCCGGACGCCGCCGGACGCGCCGTCGGCACCGCCGGATCGGCCGTCGTCTTCGCCGGCCTCACCGTGATCATCGCTCTGGCGGCCCTGGCCGTCGTCGGCATCCCGTTCCTCGCCCAGATGGGCCTCGCCGCCGCGTTCACCGTGGCCATCGCTGTGGCCATGGCGTTGACCCTGCTGCCCGCGCTGCTCGGCATCACCGGCCGCCGCATCACCGCCGGACGCATCCGGGGACTGCGTTCCGGCGTGCCGGCCGGTGGTACCACGTTCGGCGTACGGTGGGCCCGGGCCATCGCCCGCCGGCCCGTCGCGGTGCTGCTCGTCGCCGTCGTCGGGCTCAGCGTGGTCGCGCTGCCCGCGCTGGACCTGCGGCTCGGGATGCCCGACGACAGCACCGCCGCCCCCGACACCACCCAGCGCAAGGCGTACGACCTGCTCTCGGCCGGATTCGGGCCGGGCTTCAACGGACCGCTGATCGTCGTGGTCGACGCACCCATCGGAACGGCACAGGCGGCGGGCGAACGGGCCGCGCAGCAGATCCGCGGGCTCGACGACGTCGACGCGGTCACCAACCCGAAGGTGAACAAGGCCGGCGACACCGCCGTCCTGACCGTCATCCCCGCCAGCGGACCCAGCGACACCGCGACCGAAGATCTGGTCCGGGCCATCCGGGACCGCGACGGCAGCGTGCCCGGCGCGACCATCGGCGTCACCGGCCTGACCGCCATCAACATCGACATCTCCGCCAAACTCGGCGCCGCACTGGCGCCCTACCTCACGATCGTCGTCGGCCTCGCCTTCATCCTGCTCATGCTGGTGTTCCGGTCACTGCTGGTGCCGATCAAGGCCACCCTCGGGTTCCTGCTCAGCCTCGCGGCCACCTTCGGCGCCGTCGTGGCGGTCTTCCAGTGGGGCTGGTTCGCCGACGCGCTCGGCATCAAGCAGACCGGGCCCATCATCAGCTTCCTGCCGGTCATCCTGATCGGCATCGTGTTCGGCCTCGCCATGGACTACCAGGTCTTCCTCGTCACCCGGATGCGCGAGGAATACGTGCACGGCACCCCGGCCCGCGAGGCGGTGATCACCGGCTTCGGCCACGGAGCCCGGGTCGTCACCGCCGCCGCCATCATCATGATCAGCGTCTTCTCCGGGTTCATCCTCGGCCCCGACGCGATCATCAAGTCGATCGGTTTCGCCCTCGGCATCGCCGTGCTCTTCGACGCCCTCATCGTCCGCATGACGATCGTGCCCGCCGTGATGATCCTGCTCGGCAAGTCCGCCTGGTGGCTGCCCCGCCGGCTCGACCAGATCCTGCCCGATGTGGACGTCGAGGGCGAGAAGCTGCGCCACCTGCTCGACGACGCTCCCGCCCAGCCACCCGTCCACACTCCCCAGCACGCCTCGGTGTGACGCCACGGGGCCGCCGCCGCTGACATCGGCGGCGGCCCCGCCCTCCTTGGAGCTATGCATGGAGCTATTCTGGCCGACCACTAGGATGGCTCCATGACAGGGGAATCCGGCAAGCGCCGGCAGACGCGCGGCGAGATCGAGGAGCTGCCGAGCGGATCGCTGCGGGTGCGGGTGTACGCCGGCATCGATCCGGTCACGAGGAAACGGCGCTATCTCCAGGAAACGGTTGCGGCCGGGCCGGAGGCCGCGCGGAAAGCCGATGCGGTCCGCATTCGCCTGCTCGAGGACGTCCAGGCCGCCCGCGAACTGCGAACCGGGACCGGGACCGGGACAGGAGTCGGCTTGGCTCGGGGACGACGCCCGGCCCAGGATCCAGCAAGCACCGGCACTCGCCGCGGACTGACGACGGAAGCCCCCGTGAGGCCGGGGCAGGAGCGGGGGCTGACCGTCGCCGGGATCGCGCGCCTCGCCGGGGTGTCCGCGCCGACCGTGTCGAAGGTGCTCAACGGACGTCCGGGGGTAGCGCCGGAGACCCGGCGCCGGGTCGAGGAGCTCCTACGCGCGCGGAGCTACCGCCGGCCGGAGAAGGTCACCCGGGCGGCCTGCGTCGAGGTGGTCTTCTACGGCACGCTGAGCCACCTCGCGGTGGAGATCATGCGCGGGGTGAAGCAGGTCGCCGTGGGCCACGGGCTGGCGGTGGGCTTCACCGACGTGCTGCGGGAGGCGTCGACGGGCCGGGACTGGTCGCAGGATCTGCTGGCCCGACGCCCGGCGGGCGTGGTCGCGGTGCATCAGGGTGCCACCGCGGAACAGCTTGGCCTGCTGAGCGCCAGCGGCATCCCGCTCGTCATCGTGGATCCCACGAGCGAACCGCTGGAACGGACTCCGTGGGTGAGCGCGGCGAACCGCCAGGGCGGGATCGCCGCAGCGCGGCGTCTGCTCGATCTCGGCCACCGGCGGATCGCGGTGATCTCCGGGCCGCCCGAGCGGCTGAGCGCACGCAGCCGGCTCGACGGCGTCCGGGCGGCACTCGAAGCCGCCCGGCTCCCGCTGGAGAAGGGCTTGACCCATACCGGGATGTGGTTCTCGTTCGAGGACGGTTTCAACCATGGGCGTGAGCTGCTCCGGCTTTCCGCGCCGCCGACCGCCGTGCTGTGTGGCAACGATCTGCAGGCCTTCGGCGTCTACGAAGCGGCCCGGCAGGCCGGGGTACGCGTTCCGGACGAGCTGAGCGTGGTGGGTTTCGACGACATCTCGTACGCGCGCTGGTGCGGGCCGCCGCTGACCACGGTGCAGCAGCCGTTCGCCGAGATGGGGAGCACGGCCGCCGAGCTGGTCCTGGCGCTGGCCGCCGGCGAGACCGTCGCACACGCCCATATCGAGCTGGCGACCACGCTGGTCGTACGGGACAGCACGGCCCGACCGCGCGGATAGAAACAGTCCTTGTGTTTCACGATTGTTTCTGCAATCGTTCGTCATCAATGGGAGCGCTCCCATTGATGATCACCTGATTGCCGGCTTCCCACCCTGCGGGCCGGCGGTTCGCGAGGAGGCATCCCGTGCGTTCCTTCGGCACCAGAATCCGTCGCACCGCCCTTGCCGGCATGCTGGCCCTAGCGGCCGGTGCGACCGTCGGGTCGGCGGCGACCAGCGCCGGCGCCGCGGTCGGCGGTTGTTCGGTCAGCTACGCGCTCACGACCCAGTGGAGCACCGGGTTCACGGCCAGCGTCACGATCACCAACCTGGGCGACCCACTCACCGCATGGGAACTCGGCTGGTCCTACGCCGCGGGCCAGCAGGTCACCAGCGGCTGGAACGCCACGATCAGCCAGAGCGGCGCGCAGGTCACGGCCCGCAACCAGACCTGGAACGGGGGCGTGGCCACGGGCGCCACGGTGAACTTCGGCTTCAACGGCTCGTGGTCGGGAAGCAACCCGGCCCCGACCACCTTCACTCTGAACGACGCGCTGTGCACCGGTAGCGTCGATCCCACCACAAGCCCGCCTACGACCGCACCCACCACCACACCTACGACCGCGCCGCCCGGGGCCGGCCTGCCGCGCAGCTTCACCTGGCACTCCAGCGCAGTGCTGATCGGACCGAAGTCCGACGCCACCCACAACATCCGCGCCGTCAAAGACCCGTCGGTCGTCTACCACAACGGCCGGTGGCACGTGTTCGCCACCACCACCAACCAAAGCGGCTCGTACAGCATGGTGTACCTGAGCTTCACCGACTGGTCACAGGCCGCGGCAGCGCAGCACCATTACCTCGACACCACCGCGATCGGAACCGGGTACAAAGCGGCGCCGCACGTGTTCTACTTCGCGCCACAGGGACGGTGGTACCTGGTCTTCCAGACCGGCGACAACGCTGCGTTCTCCACCACCACCGACATCAGCAACCCGCAGTCGTGGAGCGCGCCGCAGCGCTTCTACGCCGGGGGAATGCCGCAGATCGTCCGCGACAACATCGGCAGCGGCTACTGGGTGGACTTCTGGGTCATCTGCGACAGCTCCAAATGCTTTCTGTTCTCCTCCGACGACAACGGCCACCTGTACCGGTCCGAGACCACCGTGGCGAGCTTCCCGAACGGCATGACGAACACCGTCATCGCCATGCAGGATGCTGCCCGCTACCCACTTTGGGAAGCCGCCAACGTGTACAAGGTCTCGGGCAGCACTGAATTCCTTCTGATCGTCGAGGCGATCGGCACCGGGGGCACCCGCTACTTCCGATCCTGGACCGCACCCGCCATCACCGGCCCGTGGACCGCACTCGCGGACACCCAGGCCAACCCCTTCGCAGGCGCCACCAACGTCACCTTCGACGGCACCGCGTGGAGCCGGGACATCAGCCACGGCGAGATGCTCCGCAGCGGCACCGACCAGACGATGGCCGTCAGCCCCTGCGACATCCGGTACCTCTACCAGGGCAAGGACCCGAGCGCGACCGACTCCTACAGCCTTCTGCCGTGGCGACTCGGTCTGCTGACCCAGTCCAATTCCACCTGCTAGCCCCTTTCACCGGGCAGGCGCGGCGATCTGACCGTCCGCCTGCCGTCAGCCTTCGGAGGACATGATGTTTTTCCGTCGCCCCGGACTCGGGCCAACCATCGCGACGGCTGCCGCCGTCGGCGCCGCCGGAATCATCATGGCCGCGCCGGCACAAGCCGCCACCGCGTGCAGAGTCACCTACTCCGTCACGAACCAGTGGCAGGGCGGCTTCGCTGCCAGTGTCACCGTCGACAACCTCGGCGACCCTGTCAACGGGTGGCAACTCGCCTGGTCCTTCCCCGCCGGCCAGGCCGTCACCCAGCTCTGGAACGGCACCTACGCCCAGTCCGGCTCGGCCGTCACCGTCACCAACGCCAGTTGGAACGGCCTCATCGCCACCGGTGGGAGCGCCAGCTTCGGCTTCAACGGTTCGTGGGCGTCCACGAACCCGGCACCGACCAGCTTCACCCTCAACAGGACCGTCTGCACCGGAACCGTCCCGACGACTCCAACCCCCACGCCGACCACCTCGGCACCGCCCACCGGCACCACCACCGCGTGGCAGAACGGCAAGTTCGTGATGGACGCCGCGGGCGTCGTCCGCCGGTCGAACATCGTCCTCCAACGGGCCAACACCAGCGCAAGCGAGTTCGTCCCGCTCGGCAACGGCACGCTCGGCGCCGCCGCCTGGGCCGGCAACGGCTTCACCGCCCAACTCAACCGCACCGACACCTTCCCCGACCGCAGGTCTCCGGGTTGGGTGGTCATCCCCGGCCTCAGTAGGATGACCAGCGCTGCCGACTTCTCCGGCTACCTCGACCCGTACGACGGGACCCTGCACCAGTCGGGCGGCGGCATGACCATGACCGCTTACGTCCGGGCGGATGCCGCGCAACTCGTCGTCGACGTCACCGGCGCCGACCCGGCCGGCGCCCAGACCGCCCGCGTACAACTGTGGAGCAGTCGATCCCCGACCGCGACCGCGTCCGGTTCGGTGGCGACCCTCTCGCAGACCTGGACCGACAACACCGCGACCGGTGCGTCCGGACAGACCTTCGGCGCGATGGCGGGCATCAGCGCGGGCGGCCGCAACGTCACCGCCTCGACCCCGGACCCCAGGACCGCCCAGGTCAGCTTCCAACCGAACAGCAACGGCTCGTTCCGGGTCATCACCGTCTCCCCGGCCTGGACCGGCGGCGATCCGATCGCCACCACCAGGTCACTGCTCGGCACCGACCTGACCCGCAGCGCGGCCGACCTGGCCGCGAGCCACCTCTCCTGGTGGCACAGCTACTGGAGCGCGGCCGGCCTGATCAAGATCTCCTCCGCCGACGGAACGGGCGAGTACTTCGAGAATATGCGAACCCTGTACCTATACAACATCGCAGCCACCAACCGCGGCACCCTGCCCGGCACCCAGGCCGGAGTGGCCGACCTGTTCAGCTTCAACCAGGACTCCCAGCCCTGGTATCCGGCCGGCTACTGGTTCTGGAACACGCGAATGATGGTCCAGGCCAACCTGTCCGCCGGCGCCTTCGCGCAGAACACCCCCGTGTTCAACCTGTACCGGACCAACGTGGCGAACATCGCGGCGTGGACCAGCGCCCACTTCCCGGGCCGCGAGGGCCTGTGCGTGCCGGAGACCATGCGGTTCAACGGCAACGGCTACTACGGCGGATCCAGCGCGGCCAGCAACGCCTCGTGTGACTCGCAGATCGCGCCGAACTACAACGCCCGGAACGTGACCACCGGAGCCGAGATCGGCCTGTGGATCTGGCAGACCTACCTCACGACCGACGACCGATCGTTCCTGTCCGCGCACTACCCGATCATGGCCGGCGCCGCGAGGTTCCTGCTCTCCCACGCCACGACGGGCTCCGACGGTATGTTGCACACCTTCTCCAACGCCCACGAGAACCAGTGGGACGTCAACGACCCGATCAACGACGTCGCCGCGATGCAGGCCCTGTTCCCGGTCGTCATCTCCGCCGCGCAGACCCTCGGACTCGACGCCGACCTGGTAAGCCGCCTCACCGCGGCCATCGGAAAGATCCGCCCGCTGCCACGCACCGACGTCGCCACCAAGTCGCAGGTGCTGACGCCGTCCTCGGATGCGGCCGGCAACAACATGCTCGCGATGTCCGCCCAGCCCACCGCCGCCAAGCACAACCAGGAGAACGTCGAACTCGAACCGGTCTGGCCGTACAACTTGATCGGCGACACCGGCAACCAGTCCGACCTGGCCAAGCGCACCTTCACCAACCGGAACTACGTCACCGGCAGCACCTGGAGCTACGACGCGCTCCATGCCGCACGCCTGGGCCGCGGCAACGACGTGCGCACCGCGATGATCGCCAACATCGGCAAGTACCAGGTCTTCCCTAGCGGATTCGCCAGCTGGAACGCCCAGCCCACCAGCCCGTACCTGGAGGAACAGGGCGTGATCGCCGCCGCGATCAGCGAGGGCCTGGTCCAGAACTACGACGGAACGCTGCGCATCGCGCCCGGCTGGCCCAGCGGCTGGGACGCTGACGGCACCGTCTACATCCAGCACAAGGGCAAGGCGTACGTACAGGTCCGCAACGGCACGCTGATCACCGTGGCTATCGATGCCGGAGCCACCGGCAGCCTCACTGTCCGCAACCCCTGGCCGGGCCAGAGCGTGACGGTCGTCGACGGGGCCGGCACGACCGTGACGACCACCCAGACCAGCGGAACCTTCACGATCCCGGCTCAGGCCGGCAAGGCCTACCTCATCCAGCGGGCCTCCGCGCCGACCACGTCCTTGCCCTTCGCCTCGGTCGGCGGCACCCCGGCGACCGCACCGAAGACCCTCAACGGCCGATCCATCGGCCTGACGAAATGAGGCCCGGCATGACGAAAAGGTGGATCACCGCCGCCGGTGCCGCGCTCCTGACATCGACCGCGGTCGTCGTGGCACTGCCGGCCGACGCGGCAGCCGCGGGCTGCTCGGTGAACTACGCGGTGTCGTCGCAATGGCAGGGCGGCTTCGGCGCCGACGTCACCATCACCAATCTCGGCGATCCGCTCACCGGCTGGACCCTGACCTGGTCCTACAGCGCCGGCCAGACCGTCACGCAGGCCTGGAACACGACGCTGACCCAGAGCGGTGCCGCGGTCACCGCCAAGAATGTCAGCTACAACGGCGCCGTCGCCACCAACGGCACCGTGGCGTTCGGCTTCAACGGGTCGTGGACCGGCAGCAACCCCGCTCCCACCAGCTTCGCGGTGAACGGCGTGACCTGCACCGGCAACACGGCGCCGACCACCCCACCCACCGTCTCGCCCACCACGACCCCGACCACCGCACCCGCGGCGCCGGACATCACGGTGAACAGCGCCACCAGATACCAGACGATCGACGGGTTCGGCGCCGCGGTATCGATCTGGGGCAGCGCCTGGTCGACAGCCGAG
>NZ_QHHV01000241.1:0-29118 GCF_003947245.1 Actinoplanes sp. ATCC 53533
CTCATGGCCTGAGTCAGGCGGAAGCCGAGCGTCCGCGGTGCCGTGCCGGGTGTCAGCCGGCCGAGCAGGCGAACGAACTCGGCGTTGCGGTCGAGGAACGTCGTGGAGATCTCCGCGAGGCCGCCGGGCCCGCTGCGGAGCAGACCGCCGAGCAGCCGCAGCCAGTGCTCGCCCCCGATTCCAGCACGACGACGACCGGCCGCACCAGCGCGCCGGCCAGGTCGTGGAATCCGATCACGTCGGCGTCGGCGAGGCCCTTGACGATCGTGTCTCGCTCGGCGGTCACCTGGTCGATCCGGCTGCGCACCACGGCGGCGAGCAGGGCCTGCTTGGAACCGAAGTGGTAGTGGACCGCGGCGACATTCGTGCCGGCCTGCTGCATCACCGCTCGCAGCGAAACTGCACCGACGCCGTGCTCGGCGAACAGCCGCTCCGCGGCGGCCAGCAGACGGCGTTCGGTGGGTGTACCGTGCCAAAACTGCGTTAGCTGCTGTGAACTGGGGTTTTGAAGATCGGTTCAGGCTGCTCGGTGGTACTCGTTGATCACGCCGCCGAGGCGTTGTCGGCGTCGTATCGAGGCGTCCATCGCGATGACGACGGCGGGGCCGTGGTTCGGTGGCAGCTGCTGTCGGCCTTGATGGGGGCGGTAGTTGTTGAAGTGGTCCACGTACTCTCCGGCCACAGTTCGGGCGTGTCGTTCGTCGTAGATCAGCAGCCGGTCGGTGCACTCCTCGCGGAGGCTGCGTCCCCAGCGTTCGATGTAGCAGTTCGCCCGCGGTGTCTGTGCCGGGATCTTGACCACGGTGATGCCCTCGGCGGTGAAGACCTCGTCGAACGCTGCGCTGTACTTGCCGTCCCGGTCGCGGATCAGGAAACGGTACCGGCTGGTCTGTTGGTCGAGGTCCATGACGAGGTTGCGGGCCTGCTGGACGGCCCAGGCATGATCCGGGTTGGCGGTGACCCCGAGTAGATGGACGCGGCGGGTGGCCACCTCCATCACCACCAGCACGTACAAGCGTCGCAGCAGGATCGTGTCGACGTGGAAGAAATCGATGGCCAGCAGGCCGTGCGCTTGGGCACGCAGGAACGTCCGCCAACTGGTGTCCACGGTTCGCGGTGCCGGGCCGGGTCGCCGGGCGGCGAGGAGGCGCCGGATCGTGCCCGCGCCGACATGATGGCCCAGCCGTAGCAGTTCGCCCTGGATGCGTCGATGTCCCCATCGGGGGTTCTCTCGGGCGAGGCGTCGGATCAGGTCGCGGATCTCGTCGCTGATCGGCGGCCGGCCGGTCTTGCGTGGGTGGGTCCAGTGCCGGCGCAGCAGCCGCCGGTGCCAGCCGAGCAGCGTGGCGGGGGTGACCAGCCGGTGGGCCCGGACGGCGGTGGGCAGTAGACGGGCCAGGGCCGACAGGACAGCCCGGTCCGGCCAGGACAACCGCGGCCGACCCTTCAACTGCCGGCGCAGCACCGCCACCTCATGGCGCAGGGCGAGGACCTCCGCCAGCAACGCGGTGTCGCCTCGGACCAGCAGCCCCAGAGCGCCGACCAACCGGATCACCATCAGGTACACCAGCCGAACCACCACACCGATGGTCCTCGACGCGAACCGGGAAATCCCAGCTCACCGTGTGTGCGACGAGTTCTGGCACGGTACAGGGTGTTTGCGGAGGTTCCGGAGCAGACCGTGGCGGTGGCCAGGGCGGCGTTCCGGAAACCGACGTTGGCCATGCGGGTGCGTGACGAACTGGGGCAGGTCTTCGCCGACGAGGCGTTCCTCGACGCGTTCGGGGTCCGCGGCAAGCCCGGTATCTCGCCGGGTCGGCTCGTGATGGTCACGGTGTTGCAGTTTGCGGAGAACCTGACCGATCGGCAGGCGGCCGACGCGGTCCGCAGCCGTATCGACTGGAAATACTGCCTGGGTCTGGAGTTGACCGATCCGGGCTTCGATTTCAGCGTGTTGTCGCAGTTCCGGACCCGGCTGGTCACCCATGACCTGCAGAACGTGGCGTTCGAGATGCTGCTGGACCGGCTGGTCGAGCTGGGTTTGGTCGCGGCGCGGGGCCGTCAGCGCACCGACGCGACCCATGTGGTGGCCGCGGTCCGTGATCTCAACCGCCTGGAGATGGTCGGCGAAACGTTGCGGGCGGCGCTGGAAGCCCTCGCTGCGGCAGTACCGCAGTGGCTGACCGGCCAGATCAACGCCGCGACGGTCAAACGGTACGGCGCCCGGATCGATGAATGGCGGCTGCCGAAGGACCAGGCCGGCCGGCAGAAACTCGCCGTGCAGGTCGGCCGGGACGGCTACGTCGTGATGACCACGCTGCGTGCCGCGTCCTGCCGGTCCGGCAAGACGAACGGCCCGGCTGCTCAGTAGGCGGCCACCAGCAGGCCGAGGAGCACCCGCTCCACCAGCATGACGGCCACGGCTGCCGTGGCCTGGCAGATCAACCGTCGGATCCGAGAGCCTGCGGATGTCCCGACCGCACCACCGTAACCAGGCGGCACCGGGCGGCACACCCCCGACCGCAGGCGGCTACCGCGGCGCGTCAACCACCCAGTCCATTTCGGGATCTGCGGCGCGGGTCCGCCGTTCACACCCGGCTACGGGCAGCGGTACGTGACCATGGAGGGATGGCCGGCATATCGCGGGCCGGGCTCCCACGCCCGGGCACCTGGACGGTGGCAGCGGTGGGGGCGCTGGGGCTGCTACGGCGGGCTGGCCGCGGTGTCGTTCAGCGCGATCGGGGCGGTGCCGCTGCGGCCTCCGCACCGGCCGTTACCGTTAGTGTCGCCGGGCTCACCGTGAACAGGCTGTCTGGGTTCGGCTGTCCGGAGGCTGAGTGCTGGTCGACCGTCAGGTTCGGCGTGAACCGTAGGCTGCGCGACTTGACCGTTCAAATGAGGCCGTAGACTGTGCGCCTATGGAGGACGACTGCGCCGACCCTGCCGCTTCGGCCGCGCTGGAACCGCCCTGGCTGAACAAGCAGGAGATGCAGGCGTGGTGGCCGCTGTCCGGCCTGATCTCGAAACTTCCGGCCGCCCTGGACAGGCAGTTGCAGACCGAAGCCGGAATCAGCCACTTCGAGTACATGGTTTTGTCCCAGTTGTCCGCGGCGCCCCAGCGGACCCTGCGGATGGGCGACCTGGCCGAGCTCGCCAACGGCTCAGTGTCCCGGTTGTCGCACGCCGTCACCCGCCTCGAGCGCCGCGCCTGGATCCGCCGAGAACCGAGCCCCGAGAACGGGCGATACATGAACGCCACCCTCACCGACGAGGGTTTCGAGAAGGTCGCTGCTACCGCACCCGGCCACGTGCGGGCCGTCCGGGCTCTGGTGGTGGACGCGTTGAGCCCGACGCACCTGAGGCAACTCCGCGAGATCAGTGAACTCATCCTGCGGCAGATCGACGCTGACGCCGTCTGGCCGCCCCCCGAACGGAAGGCCGTACAGGAGACCAGCCCCCAGCACGGCGATGAGCAGTTGGGCAGTGGCCGCACCGGCGGCGGCGCGTAGCCCGGACCGGGCCGAACACCGCTGGGGGCGACGGTGCCCGGCCCGGTGGCCTCGGTTGAGAATCGTGGCGGCCGGATCAGCCGAGGTTGATGGAGTTGGCTTGGGTCTGGCGACCGTTGCGGCTCAGAATTTCCCTGCGGTGTTGCAGGGGGTCTCCTGCACGACGCAGTCCTTCACCCGGTGGGCCATCGCGTCGTCTTCCCAGGCGAGGAAGGCGTCGCCGTGCATTGAGGACGCCATGCCGGAGGCAAGCTTGAAGCCGTCCGCGGTTCCGCTGGTCGGGTAGGCGATGGAGAAGGTGAGTGCCGGGATGGCGACCGGATAGTCGCCCGAGCATTTGCCGCCGCCGCCGAACGCGACGTGGCTCTTGTGGTTGGGGCTGTCGAGGTGCTTGCCGTCCCAGCAGTCGGGGAAGCGCAGGGTGAAGTGCAGGGTGCCGCCGTCGCACACCGGCCAGTTCCCGTCGGTGCTGCGCGTCTTGCCGTCCTGCGGGCCGCCCGCGCAGTAGAACTGGTTGACCGCGCCCCGCGGGGTGGGTTCCTGCTTCTTGGCGTCGCCGGCGATCATCCGCATTCCGTACGGCATGGGCACGGTCTTGGTCTTGTCCTCGAGCAGTGAGCCGTAGTAGACGACTACCTGCTCCGGTTCGACGGCCTTGCCGTGCTCGAACAGGGTCGGGACCCAGTACGCCGAGTGGTCCTCGAAAGGCTTGCAGCTCGAGGCGGTCAAGCGGGTGAGGCTATCCGGCGTGGAGGCCGCGTTCGTGCTGTCATTGCCGACGAACGAGTGCAGGTGTGAGGCGCCGGCCATGTTCGGGAAGACGATCGGGTCGTCCGGTGCGGAGTGGCTGTACTGGCAGGTGGCGTTGAACTCGGCATTGCGGCCGCGGTTCGCGGGCACCGGGCGGGGTGTCATCGCCCGGAAGGCTGCGAGCTGAGCAGCCCAGCGCTCCTGGTCGACAGGAATCCAGCCGGTCGTGGCCGCCGGCGTCGGAGTCGCCGAGGTCGCCGAAGGGCTCGCGGTCGGGACTGTGACCGAGGGCGACGCGCTGGGCGTGCCGGAGGAATTCGGTGTGCTGGGCGTGCCGGAGGACGTGGGGTTGATGGCGAACCAGTTGAGATTGACGAAGTCGTTGGGCTGAATGCTGCGGATCACCAGGAAGACGGTGTGCTTGCCGCCCGGCGAGGGATGCGCGGCCGCCGTCGCTGTACGCCAGTCTTGGTTGCCGCCGGTGTGCTTGACCGGCACCACGGCCAGCAGCTGTCCGGTGAGCGAGTCGATCCGGACCTCGACCGTGCCCGGCCGCGTCTTGTAGGCCGCGGCGAACCGCACCGAGGTCACCGCGTCACCCTTGGCGCCCAGGTCGACGCTGTCGTAGCGCAGCCAGTCGCCGTCGGCGAGCCAGCCGACGTTCTTGCCGCCCCCGGTGTCTCTGGTGACCTCCACGGCGGCGCCAGACTGCGCGTTGTAGGACGAGGCCCGCACCGCGCCGGGGGGAGCGGCCGCACTGGTCGCGGCGTCCGCCGTCGGTATCAGCATGAGGGTGACGGGTACACCGGCCAACACGGCGACGGCCGCACCGATCGCCACAGCGGGCCGGGGAACACGCCGCCGGGAACGGGCCGCCACCTGGCGTTCGGCGGACCTGAAACCGTGGGACACGATTATCCTCCTGAGCTTCTTGGGGATGGCCCGCCGGACGGGGGCCGGCGGGCCGCCAGGACGGTAGCGCTCGGCCGGGCAGCCGCCCTGGGCCTAAAGTCCCAGGCCGTGCGGTTGCTTCCTGCGCCGAGCCTGGCAAGGTCGGCTATATTCGCCCCGGTCCACCGCGTAGTGATTCTGAGGAGACAGTGAGCGATCCGGCCGAGCGCGACGCCGAGGCGACCGTCACCGCGGGCTACCTGCGGGTGCTGCTGGTCGTCCGGATCGTCGTGGCGTTGGTGGCGGGCGGCGCCGGGCTGGTCGCCGGCGTCGGCGTCGGGGCCGAGGCAATCAGCGCGCTGGTCGTGGCGGCGCTGAGTTCGGCTACTCAGCTGACGTTCGTGGCCCGGTGGTTGCCCGGCACCGGGCGGCGGGCGGCGTTCCTTACCGTCGACGTCGTGGTCCTGCTGGGCGTGCTCGCGCTCGATCGGGGCGGCACAACCTTTTTCGCGTACGCCGCGAGCTGTGCGGTATTCGCGGGTGTGTTGCTGGGGTTCCGGGCCGCGCCGTTGTGGGCGGCTCAACTGTTGCAGGGGTACGTGGTGTGCACGGTGGCCGTCCCGCCCGCGGAGTTGCTGACGGCGTCCCAATCGGCCATGGCCGCAGCGGTTCCGGTGACCGGGCTCGCGGCCGCGGCGGCGTGCCGCATCCTGCTGCGCGGGCGGTTGCGCTCCGCCGCGGAGATTGACGCTGTGCGGCGCTCGGCGGCTGCGCTGGAACGGGCCCGCCTGGCGCGGGAGCTGCACGACTCGGTGGCCAAGACGGTCCGTGGCATGTCCCTGGCCGCTCTCGCCCTGCCCCGCTCGGTAGGTGGCCAGCCGCAGGTCGCCCGGCAACTCGCCGACGCCATTTCCGCCGGAGCCGCCGCCGCAGAACGCGAAACCCGGGCATTGTTGTCCGGCTTGCGGCTGGACGCGCCCGACGAGGACTTCCGCCGTACCCTCGAAGGGCTCTGCCGGGTGTGGTCCGCGGAGTCCGGCATCCCGGCGGAGCTGGACATGTCGCCTCTCGATCCGCCGGTGCCGGTGCGCTACGAGCTGGCCCGGATCCTGCACGAATCGCTGACCAACGTCGCGCGCCATGCGCGGGCCCGACGGGTTCTGGTCCTGGTCAGACGGCAGGATCGGACGCTGTTGCTGGTCGTCCGCGATGATGGGGAGGGTTTCGCCGTGCCGTCGGATCTGTCGGTGTTGCAGGCGCGCGACCATCACGGCATCGTCGGGATGGGTGAGCGGGCCCGCGCGATCGGCGGACGCTTCGAGGTCGTCTCCGAGCCTGGCCGGGGAACCATCGTCACCGCCCGGGTGCCCCTATGATCACAGTGCTTGTCGTCGACGACAACCCCAACGTCCGGGCGACTTTGCGCCCACTGCTCGAAAGCGACGGCGGGATCAGCGTGGTGGCCGAAGCGGGCAACGGCCGCGCCGCGTTGATCACCGCGGCGCGGCTGCGGCCACAGGTCACCCTGCTCGATTACCGGATGCCGGTCGCCGACGGGTTGTCGGTGATTGAGGAGGTGGCGCGGTATTCGGCGGTTCTGGTGCTGACCAGTTCACCGGAGCTGGAGCTGATCGGCCCGATGCTGCACAAGGGGGCGCGCGGCTATCTGGTCTACGGGCAGTTCGATCCCGCCGAGCTGCCGCGCGCGGTGCGGGCGGTGGCGTCGGGCCAGGGCTGGCTCACTCCGACAGCCGCGGCGGTCGCGGCGGCGACCATGAGAGACGTCTACGCCCGGCACCGCGCCGAACAGGCCAGGATCGAGGATCTGCACAGCGTGCGGCGCGGCTTCAGCCTGACCGACCGCGAGGAGGAGGTGCTGAATCTGGTCAGCGCGGGTCTCACCAATGCCTCCGTCGCCGCGCACCTCGGGGTCAGCGAGAAAACCGTCAAGAATCACCTGAACAGCGTGTTCGCGAAGCTGAACGTGCGCACCCGCACCGAAGCCGTGATCCGGTGGCAGACGTGATAACGACACAGCTCTGGCGGGTCTCGGCGGCTCTGGGCCTCGTCGTGGCGGCATCATCGGTTCTGGTGCCGCGCCTGGTGCCGGCCCCCGTTGCTACTCCGCTCACAGTGCGAGCGCTGCCGTCCTACTCCCCCGCGGTGACCAGGTCCGCCACCGTGAAGCCGTCGGCGGTCAACTCCTTGCCACGGCCCACGTTCCGGCCCATCCGGATCGCCGCGACCGATCCCGCCAACGAACTGATCGACGTCGAGACGATCGACTGCGCGACGTGCGCCTCCGGCAGCCGGGTGCAGTACGTCGGACAGGGCCACGCGCTGATCCTCCGCGTCCGAGGCGTCCCGGCGGCCGGCCGACGGACACTGGTGATCGTCTATGAGACCGACGGCACCCGACCGCTCGACATCATCGTCAACGACGGCGACACCGTGTCGCTACAGCTGCCGGGCAAGGGCAGCTGGACCACACCCGCACGCTACGACCTCCCGATCACGCTGCCCGCCGGCGACTCGGAGATCAAGTTCTTCCACGCCAGCGCGCCGGCACCCGACCTCGATCAGTTCCTCATCAAATGATCACCCAGCGCGGCATCGTTCGCCGGCTGCCCACTGATCACATCGAAATACTTGAATAAGTTCGCCTATCAGTTAACAATCCTTGTAGATGTTCACCATCTCAGGGAGGCACGTGTGACGACCCCTCGCTCAATCCGGCGCCGGCTAACACCGATCGTCACGACGGCACTCATGGCTGGCACTGTCCTCGCCGCTAGCCCCGCGTACGCGGAGGCCACCGTGGTCGACAAGGCCGCCGCCGCGACCCTCGCCACCTCGACACTGGCGGACACCCTGTCCAGCGAATCCGCCGGCTCGTACCTCGACAACGGCAAGCTCGTCGTCACCGTCACCACCGCGGCAGCCGCTCAGCAGGTCCGGGCGAGGGGCGCCACCGCCCGCATGGTCAAGCACAGCGCCGCCACGCTGAAGGCCGCCACCGACCAGCTCAGCCAGACCGCCACGATCACCGGCACAACGTGGGGCGTCGACCCGGTCACCAACCAGGTCCGGGTCACCGCCGACAGCACCGTCACCGGCGCCAAGCTCACCCAGCTCAAGCAGGCGGTGACCAAGCTCGGCGACACCGCACGGCTGGAGACCACCACCGGCGTCCTGCGCCCGCTGCTCACCGGCGGCGACGCGATCACCACCAACGGCATCCGCTGCTCCCTCGGCTTCAACGTGCGCCGGGGCGACATCGCCTACGTGCTCACCGCCGGGCACTGCACGGTGAACACCGGCACCTGGTCCGCCGGCGGCAGAACGATCGGGCCGAAGGTCGGCGGCTGGTTCCCGGGCAACGACTTCGGTCTGATCCAGTACACGGCCGCCGGCTGGGACCGGCCCGGCGCCGTCAACCGGTACAACGGCACCACGCAGGACATCTCAAGCGCCGCCAATCCGGTCGTCGGCCAGTCGGCGGCCCGCAGCGGCAGCACCACCGGCTACCGCACCGGCACGGTGACCGCCCTGAACGTCACGGTCAACTACTCCGACGGTCCGGTCTACGGCATGATCGGCACGAACATCTGCGCCGAACCGGGCGACAGCGGCGGCTCCCTGCACTCCGGCTCCGTCGCCCTCGGCCTGACCTCCGGCGGCAGTGGCAACTGCTCCAGCGGAGGCCAGACGTTCTTCCAGCCGGTCGTCGAGGCGCTCAACAACTACGGCGTCTCGGTCTACTGATCCACGGGCGGCCCGCCCTCCGTCACCCCGCCTGCGGGCGGCGTCACGGAGGGCGGGCCAGGGCGCGGGATCAGGGCGCCGACCACCCTGATCCCACGTGGCAGCCGAGGATCCCTACGGGAAATTCGTGACCGTCGACGGCACCACCGCGCTGGCCTGGGCCGGCGCGCCGATGTTGTTGACGACGTGGTCGATCGTGCCGGAGGCGAGCGAGATGGTGAAGATGTCGTGGAACCTCACCCCGCCGTGTGCCGGCGCCTGGAACCCGTTCGCCGAGTGCACGCCCGGGTTGACGTTGAAGTAGGCGTAGCTGCCCATCGCCCATGCTTCGTGGGTGCTGACGCTGTCCGCCACCTTGTACGCCGGGTAGCCGACACCGTCACTGCGCCAGGCGGCGTTGGACGGCGGGTCGTACGGTTGCTCGTTCTGCAGGAAGTAGGTCCGGCCGCCGTTGCCGTTCCAGAGCACTTCGGTCTTCTGATAGTGCTCGACGAACAGGCCGTACGCCGTGACGTTCTGGCCGTTCACGATCAGACCGCTGTCGGCGGTGTTGATCGTCCAGCCGTAGGTGCCTGCGTTGCCGTGATCGGCGCGCCACGCCCAGATGTGGTCGATGATCACGTTGTTGCTGTTCACCAGCAGGCTGTTGGTGGCCTTGCCGGCGATGTAGCCGCCGATCCGGAAGAAGACGTCCTGGATCGTGGTCGGGTTCGCGGCGTGGTTGGCCGACGAGCCGGACGGGCCGACCACCAGCAGGTTCGGCGAGTTCGTGGTGCCCGCGTCGAAGAGCACGCCGGCGATCTTCACGCCGTCCACATCGTCCACCTGCATCGCGGTGACCCCGTTGTCCGGGATGACCGTCGCGTAGCCGAGGCCGAGCACCACGGTGTTCGCCCGGGTCACGTTGATGGTCTCGTTGACGTGGTAGACGCCCGGCTGGAAGATCAGGTTCAGGCCCTGGGCGAGCGCCTGGTTGATCCGCGCCGCGGTGTCGCCCGGCTTGGCCACGTAGAACTGGCTCAGCGGGATGCTGGTGCCGGGGGTGTTGCCGTTCACCCAGGTCGCGCCCGCCGCGTTGGTCTGCAGGTTGGGCACGAAGACCGCGTAGTCGCCACCGGTCTGGTAAAGGTACGGCTTCTCGCGGATCACCGGGGTGGTCGGGATGACGGTGTAGGGCGGGGTCGGGTAGCTGGCGGCCGGAGCGCCCTGCACGCCGACGAACGTCTGGTTCCACACCGCGTTGGTGTTCGAGCCGATCTGGCTGTTGCGGGTGAACCACTGCTGCTGCGAGTACTGGCCCTCTTTGCCGCTGATCCGCGAGTCCGAGATGTACCCGCCGGACGCCCAGCCGTAGCCGTTCGGCGCCAGGTTCAGGTCGCCGTGGATGTCCATCCGCCGGAACGGCGCGGCCTGCGAGACGGCCCAGCGGTCGGCGCCGTTCACCGGGTAGACCGAGACGTTCTCGGTGGATCGCCAGAAGTTCTGGGTGGCGTTGCCCTGGAACCAGCCGGCGTCGACGGTGATGTCACCGTTGATCCGCACGTCCTGCGGGTTCTGGCCGAGCCCGACGATCGAGGTGTAGAAGCCCACTTGGATGTTCAGGCCGTTGTAGGTGCCCGGCTTGAACGCCAGCACGTACCGGCCGGTGCCGAACTGGGCGGTCTCCTGCTGCCGGAAGATCTCGTCGGCGCGGGTCTGGATCGTGGCGCTGGACATCGACGGGTCGAAGACCACCACGTTGGCGCCGAGGCTGCCGCCGCCGGGGATCGCCGGACCGGAAGGCGGTGGCGTGGTGGGCGGGGTGGTGGTGCCGCCGAAGACCTTGAACTCCCAGAGTGAATAGCCGTACCCGGTCGTCCGCTGGGTGCCGTACATCCGCACGTACCGGCCGGTGCCGCCGACCGTCAGCGACTGGTTGCCGCCGGTCGAGGTGGTGGTCGAGTAGATCGAGGTCCAGGTGCTGGCGTTGTCCGACACCTGGATCTGGAAGGCCTTGGCCGCGGCCGTCTCCCAGTTCAGTTCGACCCGGGAGATCGTCTGCGAGTCGCCCAGGTCGACCTGGAGCCACTGGGGGTCGGTGAACGCCGACGACCACCGGGTACCGGTGTTGCCGTCAACGGCATCCGAGGCGAGGTAGGCACCGGCCGCCTCGGTGGACGACGCGATGGCCGGCTTGCCCTGCGACAGCAGGGTCTCGGCGGCGTTCGCACCGAGCGCGGTGACGGCGCCGTAGCCGGCGACCACGACGGCCACGAGGCCGCCGAGCGCGGCGAGGCGCCAGGGGGAGCGCCTCCGCGCGAGTGCGGAGTTACTGGGGATGATCATTGCTTCTCCTTGAGCGGGGAACTGCAAGGGGGACTGCTTGCAGCCGGGGGAAGCCGAATCTCTCCACACAGGTACGGGAGAGCGCTCCCCCGCCGTCGACGCTAGATAGGGGTAGACGCCCTGTCCAGGTGTAGCCGAGGTTCCGGAACCAAACGTAACCGCGACGTACTTGTGGATGTCACAAGGATTCGCCACAGCGACCTGCCCGCTCTGGGCATTCATGCAGCTAGATCGCGGATCATGGATCGCCTTCAGCTCCACCGGCGGACCTGCGCGGGTTCGAAAACAAGGAATCCGGAACCGGTTCCGACGCGCATCGGGAAAAGCCCCATGCGGGATGGAGACGATCATTTCCCCCGGAAAGCGCTTCACGGCCCGGTTCTGCCGATCCCGCCTGGACGGTGATCAGGCCGAATCGCGGATCACCAGGGTCGGTTGGAACGTGACCGAGCGGGGCAGCCGGCCCGGCGAGCCGATCCGCGCCATCAGCACCTCGGCCATCTCGGCCGCCATCTCCTCGACCGGCTGCCGGATGGTGGTGAGCAGCGGCCGGCAGTCCAGGGCCGCGCTGCTGTCGTCGAAGCCGACCACTGCGACGTCGTCGGGCACCCGACGGCCCAGGTCCTGCGCTGCGCGCAACGCCCCCTCGGACATCAGGTCGCTGGCCACGAACAGGCCGTCGATGTCGGGGTGCGCCGCGAGCAGCTGGCGCGTGCATTCCTCGCCGCCGGCCCGGGTGAAGTCGCCCTCGATGGACGGCACGTCGCCGAAGCCGCGGTTGGCCAGGTAGGACCGGAAGCCGTCGAGGCGGTCCCGGCCAGACGGGACGTCCAGCGGGCCGCTGATGGTGGCGAGCCGGCGGCACCCGCGCACGAGCAGGTACTCGGCGGCGAGACGGGCGCCCAGGCGCTGGTCGACGTCGACGTAGCTGGTGGCGATCGGCGAGCTGGGCCGGGCCGACACCACGGCCGGGATGCCCAACTCGTACAGCTGGCGCGGGAGCGGGTCCTGCTCGTGGCTGCTGATCAGCAGCACCCCGTCGACATGGCCCTGCCGCAGGTAGCGGATGACGTGATGGTGGTCGCTGGAGTCGGTCGGGATGATCACCAGATGGATGTCATGCGGCCGCAGCGCGGCCGTGGCCCCGGCGGTGATGCGGCCGAAGTATGGGTCGGTGAAGACCCGGTTCAGAAACGACGTGTCGTTCGGCCGCTCAGGCTCGGAAATGACCAGTGCCACCGAGTTGGTCCGGCGCGTCACCAGGGTACGGGCGGCGATGTTGGGCACGTAGCCGGTTTGCGCGATGGCGCGCTGCACCATCTCACGGATCTTCGCGTCCACGCTCGGTGCGCCGTTGATGACCCGTGACACGGTGGCCCGGGAGACGCCCGCGACCTCGGCCACCTGATCCATCGTGGGGTTCTGTCCGCCCTGTCCGGGCCGCGCGCTCATGGCGTCTGTTATAGCACCGGTCCGACTCCCGTGAGAGCGCTCTCCCCGCGAGGGTCGATGGTGTTGATGCTGCCGGGAAGGAATGCCGGGGACGGGATGGGACCCGTCCCCGGCTCGGCGCCGTGGCCGCCTAGCTCACTGGTAGACGTGGACGTAGTCGACCAGCATCTGCGACGGGAACGGCGTGGTGGCGTCGACCGGGCCGGGGAAGTCCCCGCCGACCGCCAGGTTGAGGATGATGTAGAACTGGTGGTCGAAGATCCACGGACCGCGGGTGGATTCCACGGTTTCCTTGCTGGCGTAGAACACCTGCTGGTTGTCGACCAGGAACTTGATGCCCTTGCTGTCCCACTCGGCGGCCCAGACGTGATAGTCGTTGGCGAAGTCGCCGCCGCCGGGCAGGTTGTACTTCTGGCCGTAGCCGCCACCGCCGTTGTAGGCCGGGGCGTGCAGCGTGGAGTAGCTCTCGGCGGTGTTGCGGCCGAGCACCTCCATGATGTCGACCTCGCCGTTGTACGGCCACGGGCGCCCGGCGAGGAAGTCCGAGCCCATCATCCAGAAGGCCGGCCACAGGCCGTTGCCCTTCGGCACCTTGACGCGTGCCTCGACCCGGCCGTACTGGAAGCTGAACTTGTTACCGGTGTTCATCCGGTGCGAGGTGTAGTCGCGGCCGCCGACGGTCTCCTTGCGAGCAGTCATGACGAGGTGGCCGGCACCGTCCATCGCGGCGTTGTCGTTGTTGGTGTAGTACTGCACCTCGCCGTTCTGACCGGTACCCGGGTCGATCGTCCACTTCGATCCGTCGGGCTTGCTGCCAGGCACGCCGTTGAACTCGTCCGCGAACACCAGGCGGGTGGCCGGGAACGCCGGGTCGGCCGGCTTGGCCGGCGGTGCCTGCGGGTTGCCGCCGGTGCCGTACACGCTGAACTCCCAGAGCGAGTAGCCGTACTCGCTGCCGCGGGCGGTGCCGTACATCCGGACGTACCGGCCGCTGCCGGTGGCGTTGATGACGTCCTTCAGGCCGTCGCCGGTGGTCGTGGAGTAGAGCGAGGTCCAGTTGGTGGCGTCACCGGACACCTGGATCTGGTAGGCCTTGCCGTATGCCGGGTCCCATTGCAGCACGATCTGGCTGATCTGCGCGGTGGCGCCGAGGTCGACCTGGATCCATCCGGGGTCGACCCAGCCGGTGGTGGGGCTGGTCGCCCAGCGGCTGGCCGGGTCGTTGTCGAATGCCTTGTCGGCCGTGCACGGGTTGCAGTTGGCATCGTTCTGCTCGGTCGAGGCCCGCGCGGGCTTGTTGTAGGACAGCAGCGTGGGACCCCCCGGCCCGGTGGTCGGCGGGGTGCTCGGCGGGGTGGTACCGCCCGCGAAGACCTGGAACTCCCAGAAGGAGTACCCGTAGATCTCGAGAGCACGCTGGGTCAGGTTGATCCGTACGTAACGGGCGTTGCCGCTGACCGGGATGCTCTGCTGTCCGCCGGCGCCGGTCGTGGTGCCGTAGGCCTGCGTGTAGTTGCTGCCGTCGGTGGAGAACTGAATGGTGAAGGCCTTGGCATACGCGCCCTCCCAGTCGATCGCGATCCGGCTCAGCGACTGCACGGAGCCCAGATCTACCTGGAACCACTGGGCCGCGGCGAAACCGCTGGACCAGCGCGTACCGGTGTTGCCGTCGACTGCAGCCGCGGCTGGGGTGCCTTCCCACTCCACCGATGACGCGGTCACCGGCTTGGCCTGGGAGACGATCACCTCGGCGGCGCTGGCGGGCCCGACGGTGGCGACGAAGTATGTGCCGAGCAGGGCTAGGAGACCGGCGGTGAGGGCGAGCGCCCTCGCGGGGCTCAGCCGGCGTCCGGTCCCGCCACTTCGGAGTACTGCGGAAGTCATGCGGAGCTCCTCCTGGGGGATGTGTCGGAGCGGTTACGGGAGAGAGAAAACTTCGAGAGAGCGCTCTTTCGTACGCCACTGTGAATGGCCGGTTCATGCCTGTCAATGCCAGGTGGGAGGCTGGGAATCGCTTCCCGAGGCAGGGTCCGGTGCCCGCCTGGGCGACGCTGAGCGAATCAGTGCAGGTGAGCGCCTGGATCGCTGGCCGAGGTCCGGCCCGTCGAGCGTGCGGAAAGTCAAGGTTCCGGAACTGGGGCGACCTGGGCCGCCGGGTCAGTGCTGGTTGTGCCGCGGCTGTCGGACCCCGACCGACCAGGTGCTTCAGCGACGGTCGGGAAGCGCTTTCTCAGATACGGGTCGAGCGTGTCCAAAATGCCGTAGCCACCGCGAGATTGCGCGCGGATGTCCCGCCTGTTTCCCCATATGACGCCCATAGTCTCCGCCCGGGAATCGAGGAAGCGCTTCCCAGGCGGCATACTCTCGGCACTCACCCGGCGGCCACCGCCCCGCCAACCCCCATCGGCGCGAAGGTGGCACGACACGAAGGACAGGTATGCAGACATCCCCAGCCCCGCACCGCCATCCCGGATTTCGAACCCGGACCCTGCTCGCCACCACGCTGACCGGCGTAGTCGCCCTGGTATCCACCGCCGGCACCGCAGCGGCGGCCACAACCGTCGTTCAGGCGGAGACGTACGCAGATCAGTCCGGCGTGGTGCTCGAGCAGACCGGCGACACCGGCGGCGGGCAGAGCGCCTCCTACCTCGCGAACGGCGACTGGATGCGGTATGACGGCGTGGACCTCGGTGCCGGTGGCACGCTGACCGTCACCGCGCGGGTCTCCTCCGCCGTCGGTACCGGCAGCGTCGAGTTGCACACCGGATCGCTGACCGGCCCCCTGCTCGTCCAGTTCCCGATCACCGCGACCGGCGGCTGGCAGAACTGGACGACACTGACGGCCACGACCGCGACCCACCCGACCGGCGCGCAGTCGGTGTTCGCGGTCATGAAGAACACCGCGGCCGGTGACTTCGTCAACGTCAACTGGTTCTCTTTCGGCGACGGCAGTTCGCAGCCCGGCCCCGGCTGGGTCGGCATCGACCAGGCCAAGTGGAACGCCCAGCTGGCCGAGTTCGCCGCGATGACCCCCAGGCCGGTGCCCGCCAACTCGGTGCGGGTGCCCGAGTTCAACGCCTCCTGCTTGTACAGCCACTCGAAGCCGGACGACCCGATCGTCTTCCCCGGCCTGGCCGGCGCGTCGCACATGCACAGCTTCATCGGCAACAACAGCACCGACGCGAACACGACGACGCAGACCCTGCTCAGCAACGCCGGCACCAGCTGCAAGCCCGCCGAAGACCTCTCGGCGTACTGGATTCCTACGCTGTACGAGCGCGGCGTTGCGGTGGAGCCGAAGGACGTGGTCGTCTACTACGGATCGCGCCTGGTCGACTCGTCGAAGACCGTACCGTTCCCGCAGGGCTTCCGGATGATCGCGGGCGACGCCAGACTTCAGGCGCCCACCCCGGCAGGCTCGGTCAACCAGTTCTACTGCGCCGGCGCGGGCGGCGAGATCGGCCGTAGCGCTGACGGCAACTGGCCGCTCTGCGCACCGGGGGCGACCCTGATGTTCCAGCTCGTCTTCCCGGACTGCTGGGACGGGGTCCACCTGGACAGCCCGACACACAAGGCGCACGTCGCCTACACCTACGACGGCACGTGCGGCGGCGCCTACCCTGTCGCCATCCCGTCCGTTTCGCTCCTGATCGCGTACCCGACGAGCGGCACCGCGGACGACTTCCGGCTGGCTTCCGCAATGGCGTCGTCGATGCACGGTGACACGTTCTTCGCCTGGAATGACGCTGCGCTCGGCCACCGGGTCAAGGACTGCATCGTGCAGCGCGCCAAGTGCAACACGGCCGGCAACTTCTGAGCCTACCGGTTGAGTGCCGGCCCCTGGCCTCCGGCAGGGCCGGCACTCGCTATCCCATGTGCATCCAACAATATCGAGTCGTTGACAGATATACCGCAAGGGGTAAGACTTCCTGACGTGAAAGCCATTGCCCGAATCCTCCTATCCGGCGCCTTGGCATTGGCAGGCTGCACCACCGCGGGCGCCGATCCGGTCACCTCCCCCACACCCACGATCGCATCCCATTTCGGCGGCACCGACCTGGCCTGGATCGAGATCAACATCGCGATGAACGAGGAACTGCTCCCCCTGCTGGATCTCGTCCCGCAGCGCAGCGGCCGCCCCGACGTGCAGGCCATGGCCCAGCAGACGAAGACATTCACCGACGCCGAGCTGACCGCGCTGCGCGAGCTGCACGACCAAGCCGGCCTGCCGAAGGAGAATCCCCACAAGAACATGCCCATGCCCGGCATGGTCACCTCCGACCAGGTGACCAAGGCCGCCAAGCTAGCCGGCAAGGAGTTCGACACGCTCGTCCTAAAAGCGCTGCAGGAACATCTGGAACAGAGCGAGAAACTGGCCGGCAGCGAAGATAGATCGGGCGTCGAGCCGCAGACCCGCGCATTGGCACTGCAGATTATCCGGACCCGCCACGCCGCCTTGTCATCAATAAAGGAAGCGTCCTGACTCGACTTGGCTGGACGTTTGATTCTCTTGACGGCGACAAAGAGTGCTTCACATATCGTGCCGGTTAATGATGTGCCTGACCGGGACGGAGTCGCCTACTTTCCATCGATCACCGCGCGGGGACGACGACCGCCTCGTACTGGTCCGCGGTGGGAGGGAAGCCGGTGTCGAACTTCCCGTTGATCACCGCGAGCTTGTCGCCGTGCAGGGCCGCCGTCGACGGTGACTGGAACAGGTCATTGGTGATCACCTTTTCTACGACGCCGGAGTCCAACCGCGGGCTCAGGCGGATCAGGCTGATCTGGTTGTTGGCCTGGACTGCCCACAGCCACCTGCCCGAGAGCACGAGGCCGTCCACGGTGGGCACGGTGATCCCGGCGATAGGGACGCTGACGCCGGTGGCCGGGTTGACTGTGTACAGCGTGCTCGTAGCGGAGTGCGCCACGATGAGAGTTTGTCCGCCGTCAGCGGCCTGGATGCCGTTGAGGTTGAATCCCCCGCTGGTGTCGGCCGCGGGGCCGGTGACGGTGAGCGCCTGGAACTGCCCGAGAACTCCGGTCCGGCTTACCGGTACGAAGTAGAGCTTGGCCTGTCGCGAGTCGGTGAACCAGGCACCGCGCGAGGTGACGGTCACGTCGTTGACGATGGAGCCGGCCGGATCACCGAACTGGTAGGTGGCCAGCGTCGAACCCGTGTTGGTGTCGTACACGTACGCCTGCCCGGTTTGGCCGCCGGCGACAAAGAGCAGGTCGTGGGCGGCCAGCACCGCCATGCCCACGGCCATGCGCCCGTCCGGGTTGTCGACGAACATCTCGGCCTTGCCGCGGCCCAGATCGCCCCTGAAGATGTCGCCGCGCAGCAGGTCCCCGGCGAAGAAGGTGTTGCCGCGCCCGACAGCGATGCCCTCGGCCGAGGTAGCGCCCGGGAGCACGATCACTTGAGGGCGCAGAGCCGCGGCGACCGGGGAAGCCGCTGCGGTCACGAGCGCCAGGACCAGCAGGGACGGTGCGACCGCGCGCCGGAGTCGGGATGCCGACGGCTTAGTTGACGTAGTTTGCACGAATTTCTCCAGGGATTGGGGACGCCCCGACGAGCAACGGGGCGGCGAAGTGAGGGCGTGATGCTGCCCGAAACCCACGGGCGCCGCGAGCGAGGCAGAGGTCGTCAACTCCTTGACTGCGGCTCCTCACGTCCGCTCCGAGCGTTCATTTGAATGTTCAAATGAGACCCTATTCGCCGATCGCTTTCACTTTCAAGCATTCTGTGATCCAAGCCACTTTTCTAATCAAGCCATGCGTGGACGGACCGCCGAGCTCAGACCGCGGCGAGGGCTTCGGTGGGGGTCAGGCGGGACGCACGCACGGAGGGGTAGACACCGGCGATCACGCCGACGGCGACGGCGCCACCGAGCCCGGCGAGCGTGGAGGACAGCGGTACGACGATCGGCCAATCGTGATAGGTGGCATAGCCGGCGGTGGCCAGCAGCCCGAGCGCCGTCCCGGCGATCCCGCCGAGCGCGGCCAGGGCAACGGACTCGGTGAGGAACTGCCCGCGGATCTGCCCCCGGTTCGCGCCCAGCGCCCGGCGCAGACCGATCTCAGAACGGCGTTCCAGCACGGAGATGACCATGGTGTTGGCGACCCCGATCCCGCCGACCAGCAACGCGACCGCGGCCAGACCCAAGAACAGCGCCGAGAACGTATTCTCCGTGGCCCGTTTGGCGGCGAGCGCATCCGACGGACGGGTGACCAGCACCTGGCTGGGACTCTGCGGGTAGATCGTGGCGGGCAGAACCGCTCGTACCGCCTCGATCGCCGCCTCGCGCGATTGCAGGTAGATCACCGTGGGATGACCCTCGAACCCCAGCACGTCACGAGCGACGTCCCACCCGACCAGCACCGACCGGTCGATCTCCGGCGACAGCGGGGTGCGTTCCAGAATCCCGACAACGGTGAACCACGTGTCGCCGATCATCACCTGCGGCGCTTCACCCGCTACCCGCACGTTCGTCACGCCGAGACGCGACGCGGCGACCGAACCGAGCACCACCGTCGGGAACTTCTTCGTGACCTCGGTGAGGAAGTGCCCCTGCTGGATCCGGGCGTTCAGCGCTTGCAACAGATTGAGTCGGCTCGCCAGCACGGTCAGCCCAGAGCCGTCCTTCGGGTCGGTGCGGTCGTTACGGCGTACCACGGCGTGGGTGTTCGCCACCCCGCTCGCCACGATCACCGGCCCGATCCGGGACACCATCCCCACAGACTCCTCCGGCAACGACACCGGACGGTCGTTGCTGGGCGCCGGCGTCGCCTGCAACATGTTCGTCCCCAACGCTGACAGCTCCGCGCTCAGATGCGCCTGACTCGACGCCGGAATCCCGGTCACGACGATCATCGTGGCGATGCCGATCGAGATACCCAACGCTGACAACGCCGCCCGCAACTTACGGGTCCGAATCCCCAGCAGCCCCAAGCCCACCAGGTCCAGCGGCGCCAACCGCACCGGCTTCGTCGTCGCCGGCGTCAGCATCCTCCGGCCCGTCACTCGGCCCCCACCGTGCCGGCGCGGGCCCGGACCGTGTCGGCTACCATCCGGCCGTCAAGGATCTCCACCTGCCGCGGCAGGCTCCGCGCGATGTCCCGGTCGTGGGTGATGACCGCGATCGTGGTGCCCTCCGCGTGCAACCGGTGCAGGAGATCCAGGACCGCGTGCCCGTTCGCCGTGTCCAGCGCCCCGGTCGGCTCATCCGCCAGCACCAGTGCGGGGTCGTTGACCAGGGCTCGGGCAATCGCCACCCGCTGACGCTCACCACCGGACAGCTGGTTCGGCAGATGCCCGATGCGATGCGCCAGCCCCACCCGTGCCAACGCCTCCACCGCGAGCCGACGCCTGTGCCGGCGTGCCACGCCGGCGTACAGCAGGCCGGTGGCGACGTTCTCGGCTGCGTTGAGCCCGTCTGTCAGATGGAACTGCTGGAACACAAAGCCGAGCCACCGCCCCCGCAACGCCGACAGTCGCCGATCCGAGAGCGCTGCGACGTCCTGCCCGCCGATCCGCACCGAACCCGACGTCGGACGATCCAACGTGCCCATGACATTCAGCAACGTCGACTTGCCCGAGCCCGACGGCCCGACAATCGCCAACAACTCACCCTCGGCGATGTCGAGCGACACCCGATCGAGCGCGGTCACCCCGCCGGCGTAGACCATGCTCGCGTTACGCACCGACAGCACCGGCCCGGCCGGCGCCGCGCCAGAGTAGGAGTCGGTCACGACGTGGTCACCACCCGGGTGCCCTCGGCGAGTCCCGCACCGGTGACCTCCACCAGACCCTTGACGAAGAACCCTGTCTTTACCGCCACCAGGCCGCCCTCGGCCAACTGCACCCCGTATCCGCCCTCCTGCAACGCCGTCAACGCCCCCACCGGCACCGCCAACGCCCCCGCGTGGGTCTCAGCCTCGAAGTCGACCTGGACCGCCGCGGAATCCAGCTTGCTGACCGCAGCGGCGTCGTCGAGCGCGACCGTCACAGTCAGCGTCGGCTTGGCGTCACCGCCGCTGCCTTCGGGCGTCTGCAGCGCTGTGCCGACGGCGATGACTTTGCCCGGCGCCTCCTTCTCGTCCGGCAACGTGACGGTCACGTTGTCACCCTGCGCGATCGAGTCCGCATCGGCCGGCTCCGCAGCAACCGTGATCACCTTCACCGTCGGCGTCACCGACATCAAAGCTCCACTTGCGCTGTCACCGATCTGCGCGGTGACCGAGTCGACCCGCACTGCTCCGGTGGCCACGATCAGGTCACCGACCTCGACCTTGCCGGTCACCGGCAGCCCGGAGGCCTTCTGCCACTTTTTGATCGCCGCGATCAATCTGGCGGTGAGTACCGATTCGCCCTTGCCCACGGTGACCCGCACCGTCGTCGGCGCCGAGCTCCTCGACGGCCCGGGCGATGGCACAGCGACCTTCGTGTCAGCCGGTTGGCCGCCCTTGACCGTGCCCTGGGGCTCGCCGGTCGTCGACGGTGTCGCCTCCCCTCTGGCAGGGTCCGCAGCCTGCGGCACGATCTGAGTCACCTTGGCCCCGACGGCCGGCTGAAAACCGACCGAATACCCCATCGCCTTGAGGTTGTCGACCACGACCCGTACGTCGCGGCCCACCATGTTGCGTTCACCGAGCGTCCGGAACAACGGCAGACCGCCGTAGAACAACGGCACCGGCCGATCGTCCACCCGGTACAGTTGCTTCCCACGCTTCACCGACGCGCCCGGCTTCGGCGACCACGTGACTACCCCATCCCGGCCGCCCTTCAAGACGCGCGCCGTGCCGTAGCCCAATGTGGCGGGCAGTGACCTGCTCTTCGTCATGTCCTGCTTCACGACTTCCGCGGTCTCCACCTCGATCGATCCGTTGTCCGGCCCGGCCGTCTCGTCGGCCTCGACAGCCCATGGAGCCCAGAGGAATCCCGCGATCCCCACCGCCACGAGCGCCAAGACCGCCACACCGTGCCAAGGACCCAACCTCATAAGTCCCGGCGATCGCACCCTGGCCGGCGCTGGCACCGGCTCGCCCGGAGCGGGCGGGAACAGAAGGATCCGCTCGGTGTCCTGCTCCGATGGCCTCACCACGGGCCGGACCCGATCCCGCGCTGGGGACAGTGATCCACGCGTTTCATCCCCACATTCGGCTGCGTGGCTGTTTCCCACCGGATTGGGCCGGTCCGCCGCGGAGCGGTCCGCATGACGCGC
The DNA here is from genome assembly GCF_003947245.1 of Actinoplanes sp. ATCC 53533. Taxonomy (NCBI): domain Bacteria; kingdom Bacillati; phylum Actinomycetota; class Actinomycetes; order Micromonosporales; family Micromonosporaceae; genus Actinoplanes; species Actinoplanes sp. ATCC 53533. The sequence continues at coordinate 21,917 of NZ_QHHV01000241.1, forward strand.
AGACCTGTGGACTCTCGGTCACGGCGAGGTAACACGGCGCCAGATTTGGGCAGGCGGCTGGCAGGCACCGCGTCAGCGAAATGATGCATGGGTACCGATCCTGGGCAGCAAATTTGAGGAAGGTGTGAATTTCGGCCGCCAGATGTCGGCCCTGATCTTGCTGGCGGACATCTCCGTATAGTCGCAGCGTGTGCGCACATGTTCTCGTCGCCGAAGACGACGCAAGACACGCTGAGATCCTCCGACGGTGCCTGACAGCTGCAGGTCACGACGCCTTCGTCGTGCACGACGGACGCGCCGCCGTGGAGCACGCCCGGCGGTGGCGTCCGGACCTGCTGGTACTGGACGTGATGATGCCCGAGTTGGACGGCTGGGACGTATGCCGCATTCTGCGCCAGGAGTCCGATCTGCCGATACTCATGCTCACCGCCAGGTCGAGCGAGAACGACCTGTTGCTCGGCCTGGACGGAGGCGCCGATGACTACCTGACCAAGCCCTACAGCCCTCGGGAGCTGATGGCTCGGGTACGGACCCTGCTGCGCCGGGCCCAACAGACCTCGGGCCCGGCTGCCACCATGTTGCGGGTCGGCGGGTTGACCCTCGTCCCGGCCCTGCATGAGGTGTCCTGCGACGGGAGGCCCGTCGACTGCACGCCGGGCGAGTTCGCGATGCTGGTGGCCATGGCCCGGCAGCCCGACCGCATCTTCACCCGGGTTCAACTGATGGAACACACGAAGGGCGTCGACCGCAGTTCGACCGACCGGACCATCGACGCGCACGTGCGGAACATCCGCCGCAAGATCGAGCCGGATCCGCGTCGCCCGACCCGGCTGCTGACCGTATACGGGGTGGGCTACAAGCTCACAGCTGCCAGGAGCGGCTGATGCGGGCGCGCCGGATACCGCTGCGCCGCAGCCTGGTGGTGCGCCTGCTCGCTACGTCGGTACTAGTGGCAGTGTGCGCGATCGCCGCGACCGCATGGCTGGCGGTGACCACCACGACCTCCGCGATCCAGCAGGAACAGGGACAGTCGCTGGCGAATGACGCCAACGTGTACCGCGAACTGGTCGGCTACGCTGCCACCCACAAGGACTGGACCGGAGTCGCCGGCCAGATCGACAAGCTCGCCGAGCAGACCGGCCGGCGGATCACCCTGCTCGACGAGGACCGCGCCCTCATCGCCGACACGAAGGCGAGCGGCCCATCGCTGCGGGCGGCCCGACCGTCCGCGACCGTCGACGCGCTCAACCTCGACCAGGCGTTGACCGGTGGGACGGAGAAGATCGATCCGCGGGCGGTGGGGCCGTACCGGCTGACGGATGCGGAGCGCGATCGGCTGCGCACGGTGGCAGACGACGAGGTCGGCTGCCTGCGCGCGACTGATCAGATCACCGGCGCCGTGAGGGAAACGCCTAGTGGCCGGCCGATTGTCGTGCTACCGCCCGGCACCCAGAGGTTCCTCGTGCCCGGCGAGAAGGTGTGTGACTCCGTCGCGGACGTGCCGACCCGGACCGAGTCGGCTGCTTTGGCCAAGTTGCAGACCTTGGTCAAGAACTGTCTCTCCGACGACGGGGATACCTTCGTGGACATCACACCCGACTTCAGGGTGACTACCGCCGAAGACGATGGCAACGGCCAGAAGGTGCAGGACGACCCCGCCGCCGTGGCCTGCGTGGAAAGCCAGCGCAAGCAGCAGTTGCGGCCGTTCGTGGCGCCGCCGGCGCTGCTGTTCGTCACCGATCCGACCAGCGGCGTGCCGGAGCCGAGGTTCACGCTGTCCGGGACGAACACGTTGCGGATCGTCGCAGTGGTCGGGGCGGTGGTGATGCTGGCAATCCTGGTCATGGTCCTCGTCGGGCTACGGCTGGTTCGCCCGCTGCGCGCACTCGCCGAGGCTGCCCGCCAGCCGGTCGACTCGCAGACCCGCGTACCGGTCACCACCGGCGACGAGATCGGATACCTCGCGACCGCTCTCAACGACCTCGCCGAGCGCAGAGAACACACGGAACGGCAGCGCAAGGCGATGGTCAACGACGTCGCCCACGAGCTGCGCACACCGCTGACGAACATCCGCAGCTGGCTTGAGGCCGCCCTGGAAAACATCACGCCGACCGATCCGCAACTGCTCATGCTGTTGCTCGACGAATCGGTGCTGCTCCAGCACATCATCGACGACCTCCGGGATCTCGCCGCCGCCGATGCCGGCAGCCTGCACATCCACCCCGAGGGCGTATTCGTCAACGACGCCCTGGAACAGGTCGCGGACGCTCATCGCAGCGCCGCCGAGACCGCCGGCGTCCAACTGCGCACCCACACCGCTGCCGATCCCGAGATCAACGTCGACCCGGTACGGCTGCGTCAGATGGTCGGCAATCTGGTGTCCAACGCCATCCGCCATACCCCGGCGGGCGGCACCGTCACCATCCGTTCTCATCTGATCGACGGCCAACTCGTCATCGAGGTCGCCGACACGGGCATCGGCATCAACCAGGCCGACCTGCCAAAGATCTTCGACCGGTTCTGGCGTGCCGACCGCTCGCGCACCCGAGCGACCGGGGGCAGCGGACTCGGCCTTGCCATCGCCCGCAAGCTCGCCGAGGCCCACGCCGGCGACATATCTGTCGCCAGTCAACCCGGCGCCGGGTCTGTCTTCACTGTCCGGCTACCCGCAGTGTCACCAGCCGAGCCGCCCGCCTCCGGCTCTCGGCACAGGCAGCCAGAACCCGGCACGCCGGTTCCGTAGATCCATAGTGGATCACGGCCCTTCGGTGGCCGACTTCGTTCGATTCGAACCGCATTCACAACTTCCTCATATTCGTTCAGCACGCTACCCGGATGACCTACAACACCAATTTCCGGCGGTTCGCGGTATTCATCACCGCAGCTGTTTCGGCCACCGCACTGGCCGCATGCGGCGAGAACCCGGCACCGAGCGAAGGCGCCAAGCAGCAGGATGTCGCGACCATCGTCGGCACGAAAGGCCCCTCCACTGCGGCGTCATCGGCCGCCGCGGAACGCCCACTGATCCGCCCCGACACGTCCGACGAGGAAAAGGACCGCCTCGATCAGCTCTGGAACGAATGTCGAAAGGCGAACGGAGCGAAGATGGAGATCTACCAGGGCGAGGAGATCGTCGACAAGACGGCCCCCGAGAGCGAACGGGCGACGGAGAAGTGCGTCGACAAACTCCCGGAGGAGCTGTGGGAGCGCGCCAAGCGCACCGATCCGTTGTACGAGGACAAACTCCGTGCCTGGGTCAGGTGCATTCAGTCGCACGGCATCAAGGCCACGGCCGAGGGCAAATTCCTGTCATTCGAGAAGGGCCTTCCCTCCGAATCCGAGCAGAAGTTCGTCGACCAATGCGAGATGGACGCGTTCGGCGAAGGCTGATCAGCGGGCGTACGCGCATGGCATGGCTTCACGCCGATCCGATACCGGCGCTACTGCATTAGGTCGTCAGCCTCGCCAACAACGGCAAGCTGCGCGGTGCCACCGGAGCTTCGATGCAGCCGATGGCGACGCCGTTCCTGCGGACCTGACTATGAACTAGCTGGTCCGGCGGCGTTCACGATTGATCCCTCCAGGGCTCTGGTGCAGGCCCAAGAACGGATGGCGCAATGTGCGTGAACCGAGGAGAGATTGTCGCCGGTCAGTTCGGACACCGGGCGGCTCGGGGCCAGTAGTGCCCGATGCCGCCCGGTCGTCGGCGACTTACTGTTAAGAAAGTTATTGACAAGCATCGCCTGCTCATCGATCCTGAGAGCGCTCTCACACCCCCGTCCTCAGGAGAGTTCACCCATGCGAAAACCCAGAATGCTCGCCCTCGTCACGGCGCTAGCCGTCGGCGTGCCCATCGCCTTCGCCGTCACCACCACGACCAGTGCGGACGCGGCCGTCACCGGCACGACCATCCCGCTCAAAGTGGCCAACAATTCCGGCCGTGGCGACCAGGTCTACCTCTACAACATCGGCACGCTGCTGGCCACCGGGCAGCAGGGCTGGGCCGATGCCGCCGGCACGTTCCACGCCTGGCCGGCCGGTGGCAACCCGCCCACAGCCGCGCCCGACGCATCCATCGTCGGCCCGGCCAGCGGGCAGAGCATCACGATCAACATGCCCAAGTTCTCGGGCCGGGTCTACTTCTCGTACGGTCAGAAACTGGTCTTCAAGCTCACCACCGGCGGCCTGGTCCAGCCCGCAGTGCAGAACCCGACCGACCCCAACGCGAACATCCTGTTCAACTGGACCGAGTACACGCTGAACAACGACGGCATCTGGATCAACAGCACCCAGGTCGACATGTTCTCTGCGCCGTACGCGGTCGGCGTCAAGAAGGGCGACGGCTCGACGATCAACACCGGGCGCCTCAAGTCCGGCGGCTACAACAGCTTCTTCGCCGCGCTGCGCGGCCAGCCGGGCGGCTGGGCCAACCTGATCAGGACCCGCCCGGACGGGACGATCCTGCGCGCGCTAGCGCCCGGGCACGGCATCGAGGCGGGCGGACTGCCGGCCACCGTACTCAACGACTACGTCAATCGGGTATGGACGAAATACAGCTCCACGACCTTGACCGTGACGCCGTTCGCGAACCAGCCGAACACGAAGTACTACGGCCGAGTATCGGGCAACGTCATGAACTTCACCAACAGCGCCGGCGCGGTCGTCACGTCATTCCAGAAACCCGACTCCGACAGCATCTTCGGCTGCTACAAACTGCTCGACGCGCCCAACGACCTGGTTCGAGGGCCAATCTCCCGAACACTGTGTGCCGGCTACAACCGGTCGACACTGCTGACCAACGCCAACCAGCCGTACAACGTGCCGTCAGCGTTCTATCAGGACACCGTCACCAACCACTACGCCCGCAAGATCCACGCTCAGATGGCCAATGGAAAAGCATATGCGTTCGCCTTCGACGACGTCGGCGCAAACGAGTCGCTGGTCCACGACGGCAGCCCGCAGCAGGCGTACATCACCCTGGATCCCCTCAGCTGACCTTGGCCACCTGACAGCGTCTCCCCGGCAAGTAGGTACATACTTGCCGGGGGGATACGTTACGTTTCCCGACCGCGCCCATGGTGACGCGATCAGTTGCCGTCGGTCGGAGCCTGAAATTTGGGTCGCCGTCACAGGGACCGTCCATCCAAAGCGACACCCGCATTTCCTTTACGTTATCGTCCCTCAATATCAGCCGCTCAGGGATTGTTGTCGTAGTACGCTTCTCTGTAGCACTCCTGCATGACGGCACGGCGGTCGACACCTGGGCGGACCTCGCCGAAGTCGAAGAACTCGGCATCCCACTGACCGCTTACCTCAACGCCGCCTTCGTTGAGACACTTCATCCAGGCGCGGGTCTGATCCGCGAGCTTCGGGTTTCTGGTCTTGTCGAATATCGGATCCAGGTACGGTTCCTTGGACTTGCAGGCCGTTACCGCACCCGGCCATGTTTTCTCCCAGTCTTCCACTGGGATCAGGTCCTTGTTGTTCGGTATGCTTTTGTCCCACATTGTCACGCCCTGCGTCTTGAGGCAGGAGTAGTAGGTATTGTAGATCGCGTCCTTGTCCGCTTCGGTCATGTCCATCCGGATCATGGCGCCCACATCTGTGGGAAGCACCTTGGACTGCGATGCGGCGGGGCCCGCCGTGCCAGCAATAGTCGCGACCTCAGGAGACGCGGAGTCCTTGTCCGCCGCCTGGTCGGAGCATCCGACGAGGGCGACCACCGACAGGGTACCAGCGCAGATGAGCCGGATTAATCTCGCCATGTTTCCTGGCTCCTTCGCTATGTTGCTGATTAGTTCGACTGCCGATCAGGGGCTCCCGTCGCCTTGCGGGTGACCATGCCCTACGAATATGAGGAAAGTGTCAGGGTCGCCGCGCGGCCTGTTGCAACCGAAGCAGGGCCGCTGGCCCCTTGTTGAGCGACGCTGTGGATGGCGATGACGGCGTCGTTGAGCGTGACGATGTGGTTTGGGTGTGAAAGAACCCCGCCGGCTACGCCGGCGGGGTTCTGGTGTTCACGGTGTCGGCGTGGTGGTCATTCTGTCGTGACTTCGGCGACGGCGGCGCGGGCGCTGGATTCGTCGACGATGGTCTTGTTCGTGGCGTAGGCGGCGACGAGGGCTTGGATGGCGAGGTTGTTGATCGCTCTGGGCAGGCCGCGGGAGACCTGGTGAATCAGGGCGAGGGCGTCGTCGCTGAACAGGGTGTCGGAACGGCCGGCGAGTTTGAGGTGGTGGCCGACGTAGCTGCTGGTTTCGTCGGCGGTCATGCCGGTGATGGTGTAGCGCAGGGCGATGCGCTGGTCGAGCGCGGCGAAGGTGCCGAGTTTGATCCGCCGTCGGAGGGTGGGTTGCCCGACCAGCAGGGCGGCGAAGGGTGAGTGGCTGTCCATGTCGGCGTTGCTCAGGAGCCGGAGTTCTTCGAGTTGGTCGGTGTCGAGTAGGTGGGCTTCGTCGAGGATGAGGACCACGGTGCGGCCGCGTTCGTGGTCCTCGGCGGCGAGGAGATCGGCGGTTTGTGGGATGAGGGCGGCTTTGTGGAAGCGAGGGACGCCGCCGAGGGCTCCGACGATGCCGGCGTAGAGGCCGCGGCCACCGACGGCGGGGTTGCCGAGGTAGATGATCGTGTGGCGGCTGGTGTCCAGGCCGGCCAGGGCGGCGCGGATGGCGACGGTTTTCCCGGCGCCGACCTCGCCGGTGATCACACCGAGGGCGCGTTCGGTGACGCACCAGCCGATGCGGGCGACGGCTTCGGCGTGGCCGCCGTGGCGGTGCAGCATCTGCGGTGCCAGGGCTCTGCCGAACGGGGTGCGGGTGAAGCCGTAGTGCGCTTGCAGTTTGTCGATCACGCCGGCACCTCGTCTGTCGGGTCGGTGCCGGGCAGGGTGAGTTGGCCGGGCAGTTGGTCGTCGTCCAGTTGCGAGTAACGCAGTTTGGTGGCCAGTTCGGCTGTGTGTTCGGCCTCGACCAGGCGCAGGTAGTCGATCCCGGTTACCGCCGGCTGCGGTGGTGTGGTGTCGTCGGGGCGGGCCTTGTGGTGCACGTGCCGGCCGATCTTGTGTGGGATCGCCTTGCCCATCGATCTGCCGTGCCAGCGGACCTCGAGGGCGGTGAGATCGAACGGGTCGAAGACGAGTTCGATCTTGCGCCCGACCAGAGCGGCGTCGACTTCGTAGTGGTTGCCGTGCAGACCGACGGTGG
>NZ_QHHV01000242.1:0-8431 GCF_003947245.1 Actinoplanes sp. ATCC 53533
GATACCAACAGCGGAGCGTGGCAATTCTATGAACAATACGCCATCAATCCCGGCGACAAGGTATGGCTGGAGGTCCGAACCGGCGCCGACGGCGTCTGGCAGGCGTGGCTATGGTGGAACAATCGGTGGCAGTTGTTGACCGCCCAGAAGTTGCCGATCGGACCGAGCGCGTACGTCGAGCAGTACGTCGAGGTCTACACCGACCCTCGCCGCCCGACCCGCATCGACGTGCCTCCAGTGACGGTCGACAACGTCCAACTGCGCCCTTCCGGCGGCGGCGACGCCCGGTACTGGCGCGACGACGTCAGCACGTTGACCGCCGACAGCACCCAGCAGCGCACCGGAGACTACTGCTTGAACTGGGTGATCCCTTACGACACCTGGACTGCCGGCAACTGCCCGCGTCCCGGCGTCGCATAGGGTTCATGCAGCTGCCTGCGGCTGCTCTCGCTGCGGCATCGCGTCTCTGGTGCCGCTCCCTGTCGCCCGGGCAGGCCCTGGGACCACTTGCTGCCCAGGTGTACCACCCGAGGATCGCCGCCGCGAAGATCCACCGCTGAATGGCATACGCACCGCTCTGCCATGCGTTCTCGGTGGGCACAGAAATCGGCGCCAACGCCGCCCCGGAAGCGGGCATCCGCTCGGTCATCAGCACGTACGCGCCGTGGACCGGATACGGCAGTTCTGGGCGAGCTGGATGAGGTTGATGCGGCGAACCTCGATGCGTCCCTCGTGGGTTGCACCGGCCGCCGACCGTTCTGGGAGAAAGGAAGCCTGCCGGCGACCGGCACCTGGCCGAGCGGTGCGTCAGGGATGGACGGTCTGGCCAGGGCATTGCCTGCCGACGCCTGTACCCAGCCGTGGCCCGCCAGTGCTCCGACCGGCACGCTCAGCCTCGCCAGGGTTGCTGGCGCATCGAGCTAGCCGAGGTCGTCGTCATTCTGAAGGGGGTCCGCGCCGCCCGCCGGGACGCAGATCCGCCTCGGGGCGGGCGAGCCGGTGCCGACGCCGCCGCGGGAGGCCCATCCTGCGCGGAGCCTCAGCCCGGCCGACGATATGACCTGCGTCCGGCCGGCGAGTGCGGCCCGTCGGCCGGGCAGACTGCTCGCCTGCGGCGGCGCAGAGTCTCGACCGGCAGGTTGGCCAGCGGCAGCAACCCGACTGTCCAGGCCAGCAACCCTCGCACGCTGCAGATCGGTGAGTGGCTCCGCCACCATCGTGGGCGAGCTGCTCGCGACGTCTGTGGTGGTGCTCGTGCTGGCGGCGACTTGTCGCGGGTGGCCGGTGCCGTCGGGCTGCCACGGAGAGTTCTGAGTTCGCTGCGTCAGTACCCCAGGTTTGGGTTGTTCTCACCTGATCTCCTAAGCTGCTTAGGTGATCGGTTGTAAGCCCGTCCCTTCCGGTGTGCTTCGGATCCGGCCGCGTCGACTGCGCCTGATCACCGTGATCGGCGCGGTTGTGGTCGTGGTCCTCGGCGTGGCGTCGGCGGCGGCCCTGCCGCCCACCAACTCGCAGGGCTTCCGGCTGCTGCCGCACGAGGGCTGGGCGCTGGTCGCGGTCGGGGTGATGCTCGGCCTGGTCGCGCTGGCGCCACTCCAGATCCGTAACATCGTCCGCGCGGTCACGTTTCAGCGCGGTGTCCTGTGGGCCACCCCCGGCCCGATCACTGACGAGTCCGTGGCGGTGTCCGCGGTGCAGGCGGGCGGCAAGGACAGGGCCGTCGACGCGATCCGCACATTGCGGACGTTGCGTGCCGAAGCACCGGAGCGGCTGGCGCAGGCTCGATGAGCCTGCTGCTCGACCCGCCCGCCGCGCCGGTCCGGACACGCGACGAGCCACCGAAACCACAGGCGAAGCCGAGGAGGTCGTGGTCGTGGTTCGACGTGACGGTGGCGGCGGCGATGACCGGGATGGCGTTCGCGGTGACCGGGCGGCTGTGGCTCAACCCGGACAACGGGCTGGCCGAGAACCCGCCCGACGAGGCGTTCCTGGAGTGGATGCTCGCCCACGGCGCCCGGGTCGTGACCCGCGGCTCGGACCCGTTCTTCTCGCTGTCGCAGAACTACCCCGACGGCGTGAACATGATGGCCAACACCTCGGTGCTGGGAATCTCCCTCCCGCTGGCGCCGCTCACCTTGCTGCTCGGCCCGCACATTGCGTTCGTCATCTTCCTGACCGGCGCGCTCGCCGCCACCGGCGTCTGTTGGTTCGCGGTAATGTCCCGCGGTTTCCGGCTGTCGCCCCAGTCGTCGGCGGTCGGCGCCGGGTTCATCGCGTACGCCCCGAGCGCTGTCTCGCACGCCCAGGGCCACCCGAACATCGTTGCGCAGTTCCTGGTGCCGCTGCTCATCTTGGCCACCTTCCGGCTCTGCCGCCCGGGCCGCTGGGTGCGTGGCGGTGTCCGGCTCGCCGCGCTGGTCGTCTGGCAGGCGTTCATCAACCTCGAGGTCCTGCTGCTGACCGCTACCGGTCTCGCTCTCTTCTGCGCGGCCATGATGGTGCGCTGTCCCACGTTGCGTCGGTCGGCCGCGACGTTCGCCCGAGGGCTCGGGGTGGCCGCGCTGGTGGTCGGCGTCGTCCTGGCGTACCCCCTGCATCTGCTCTTTCGGGGTCCGCAGAGTTACCAGGGTCTGCCGTCCCACATCCGGGCCATGGGCACCGACCCGGGCGCCTTCGTCGCGCTGGGCCGACAGTCGCTCGGCGGTGACCCAGTCTCCGCGGCGGGGCTGGCGCAGAACGCGGCCGAGGAGAACACCTTCCTCGGCTGGGGACTGGTCTTGCTGGCGGCGGCCATCGTCGTCTGGCTGCGGCGGCGCCCGCAGGTGATCGCGCTCGCCTGGGTCGCCGGGGTGGCCGCCGTGCTGTCTCTGGGCACCCGCATCGCCGGCACCGGGATCCCGACGCCGTGGGCGGGGCTGCAACAGGTGCCGATCCTGGAGTCGGTGGTGCCCACCCGGTGGGGCATGCTGCTCGCCCCGGTCATCGGGATCCTGCTCGCCGTGGCCTGCCAACGAGTCTGGACGGCACGCGCCACGGCCGACCCGCACCTGCGCGAGCCCATCACCGTAGCGCTCACCACGATTCTGGCCATGGCGCTGATCCCGCTGACGCCCACCGCCCTGCCCACCGCCCCGAAGGACCCGACGCCCGGCTTTATCAGCGCGGGCCTGTGGCGGGATTATCTGGGCGAGGATCGTTCCCTGGTGACCTTGCCGTTGCCGGACAACCGCTACCCCGACCCGATCCGCTGGTCCGCTTCAGCCGGCCCTTCTCTGCGCATCGCCCGCGGCTACTTCCTCGGACCGTCCGAGGAGTCCGGCACCGGTCCGGCCAGCTTCTCCGCGCCGACCCGGCCAACAGACGTCTACTTCGCGCGGCTGCGGTATGGCGGCCCGCCGGCGCTGTTCACCTCCGAATTAGGGCGTGCTGACCTGCTCGACGACCTGCGGTACTGGCGCGCGGGCGTCATCGTCGTCGCTCGTCAGCCCAATGACGGGCTGCTGCGCGATGCGATGACCCGACTGCTGTCGCGCGACGCCGTCTGGGTCGCGGGCGTGTGGATATGGGACGTCCGCGACCTCACCGACTCCAAGGAGTGACCAGCCCGGCAAGGAACACGCCTACCACGAGTGCGGCCAACCCGCGCCCTCCATCAAGTTCAGTCCGTAGCCGCACCCACCATCAGTAGCCCAGCTGCCTCGCCGGCGGTGTCGACGTCACCGGCGTAGTGGCAGCTGGGCGGGGTGGACGCCGATGAGTCCGTCGAGATGACGGAGGCCGTGGACGAGGGGAGGCTACCGCGTCGCCACTTCCGAACAGGATGGCGGCGGCGTGGGGTGCTTGGGTCAGAGCGGCGTCCGCGTCCAGCTCGAAGCGGCGGTCGAGGTCGACGGGGTCGGTGAGTAGTTGCAGGGAGGCCAGGACGGAGGTGCGAGCGTTGATGGCGGACTCTTCACCGGAGCGCTGTGCGCGGGCCTGGCGGCCCGGGTGCCGGTAGTGCCAGGACCGCCCGGAACGAACAGCGTCACTTCTGGTCCGGCTGCTCGCCGGTCTTCTCGGCCGTCTTGGTCTGGGTGCCCGCCGAGCCCAGGTCGATGATGGCGGTGACCTCGTCCAGCTCGCTCGGGCGCGACCGGACCGGGCCGCCGGGGGTGGGACCGGCCGGCCGCCGCATCGCCTGGGTCCGTTCCGCGTCGAGCACCGCGGTCTCGTCCGGCCGCGGCTCCGCGCGCTCGTCGGAACGGGGCTCGGGGCGGCGCTCGGCCGGCAGGGTGACCGCCGGCAGGTTCTGCTCGTCGGCCCGCATCGCGTTCAGCCGGGGCAGCACCACCGCGCCCAGCAGCGGGGTGCCGACCCGGCTGAGCTGCTCGGCCGCGTCCAGCAGCGCGGGGCGCTTGGCGCGGCGCAGCTCGACCGCGAGGATCGCGGCGTCGGCGAGGCTGGCCAGGCTCTGGGCGTCGGCGCTGCTGCTGGTCGATGGGGCCTCGATGACCACGTAGCCGGTCTGCCGGCGCAGGGCGTCCAGCGTGTCGCGCAGCCGCTGGGACTGCATCAGGCCCGCCGCGGTCGCCGTGCCGCCGGTCGTGATGACCCGCAGCGACGGGATGCGCGGGGTGCGCTGCATCGCCTTGTGCAGGCCGATCCGGCCGGCCAGCAGGTCGGACAGGCCCGGCATCGGCGCGACGCCGAGCATCCGGGCCAGCGGCGCCGCGTCCACGACGCTGTCCGGCAGGTGCGCGCCGATCAGCACGACATCACTTCCGGTACGCGCCAGCGCGGCGGCCAGGTTCGCGGCGACCAGCGTGGTCGCGGAGCCCCGGCTGGCGCCGGTCACCACGATGATCTGGTCACCGCTGTTCAGGCTGGCCAGGACCTCGTTGCGCAGCCGGTTGAAGACCCGCCCGCCGGGCCCGTACGGCTGCAGCACGTCGTCGAAACGCGGGGTGGTCCGCTCGTCCAGCGCCGCCAGCACCGGGATGCGCCCCCGGTCACGCACGTCGCCCGCGCTGCGCAGCCGCCGGTCGAAGCGCTCCCGGGCGAACGCCAGCCCGAGCCCGATGAGCAGGCCGGCCATCGCGCCGGTGGCCATGTTGAGCATCGCGTTCGGGCTGATCGGGGCGTCGGGCTCGCGGGCGTCGCTGATGATGCTGCCGGCGCCCACGGTGGCGGTGGTCAGCTCGTTGAGCCGGCCGGTGATGTTGTTGAGCTGGTTCTGCGAGTTGTTGCGCAGGCTCTCCAGGTTGCTGCGCTCGAAGCTGCCGTCCGCCGCCCTGGCCAGCCGGTTGTTGATGTTGCTCAGGCTGGTGGTCAGCTGCTTGGCCTTGAGGGTCAGCGTCTTGATCTGCTGGTCCAGCCCGGCCCGGGCGGTCTCCTCCCGGTTGCGCAGGTACGCCTCCGCGAACGCGTGCGACCCGGCCTGCGCGCCCTTGGGGGTGTCCGCCGAGAATCGGATCACCAGGACGGTCGTGTTGGCCGGCACCTCGACGGACACGTCATGGGCCAGCTCGATCGGGGAGACCGGGGAGCGCAGCAGGGCCGCGGCCTTGACGGCGACCGCGCCCGAGCCGACGAGCTGGGCCTCGGTGTCCAGGTTGATCTGGCCCTTGGTCCGGCCGCCGGACGCGTTGGTGTCCCCGGAGACGGCCTGCACCAGCACCGAGGTCGACGATTCGTAGACCTTCGGCATGGCCTGGGTGATCAGGGCGCCGAATCCGAGGCCGGCGCTCGCGGCGGCGAGCACGACCCACCAGTGCCGGCGGAACACGCCCAGGTAGTGCGAGAGGTCGGCAGACACCGGGCGCGGATCTTCCATCGGTTCGGCGGCCCCTTCGGGGTGTGAAGTGAGTTCGGCAGCAGTCGGGCGTTTCGCCCCCGTAGGGGGTAAACGGCCCGTACGCCGTTGCGTAACTACTCCACCGCCACCGGTTACTTCATGTTCGGTTCCACCCAGCCGCTCTCGATCAGATAGGCCAGCACCACGTCGATGGCCTCGACCACGGTCATGTCCGTCGTGTCCAACGTCAGCCGGCTCCTCGAACGGGTCGTCGATCCAGCCCGGAGTAGCCGGTGACGAAGACGACCAGGCCGCGGTGCCGACGGGGCGGGCGCACCCGGGCTCGCTCCTGCACACGGTGCCGCCGCTCGCGAACATCCGCTCGCTGGTCGGCCACGCATCGCTGACCTCCACCGCGGTGGCCGTCGCCTCACGTCACGCACCTCGCCCCCACGAGCGGAAAGCAACCGCGGAGTCTAACGCCAGGCGAGATCACGAGTGACGGACCGACACATAGAACACATGGCTGCCACGTGGCATTGACGGGCCAACGCGTCGACACCGGCATCATATCGCCGCCTGTGGAAAGGCAGCCCGACAGCGGTCCATCGTCGATCCCCACGGTATGGCAGGTAGAAATCTGGCTCCAGACAAGTGGTTCGAGCCGCGGGCACGGCGGGGCGGATGCGGGACTCCCGCCTCGTAGGCCGAGTCCCGAAGTCGGGGCCTTGGCTTGCTCAGTGCAGGCCGTCGGGGTCGCAGTAGTCGACTTCGTTGGTGGGTTGGAACGGGCCGGTGACGATGCCGCGTTCGAATGTGCCGCCGCGTAGCACGTCGTCCGCAGCTGCCTGGAGGGTGAACTGTTCGAGGACCTTGAGGGAGCGGCCGGCGATCCGAGTGGGGCGGCGGACCTCGTACAGCGGTGACCAGGGGCATTCGTAGTAGCAGGTGCTGCCGGCTCGGGTGCGGTGGAGGACCACGTCGCCGGCGGCGACGGCCGCGTCGATCTGCGCCTTGAGGGTGAGGGTGGCCGCGGGGTCGGGGTCGTACTGCCACATCTCGGCGATGGCTTGTCGGGCCTGGGGATCGCGCTGCCAGCGGGCGAGGGTGGCCCGGTCGGTCAGGCACCACGGGTCGAACCGTGACCCGCCGGGCAGGGCGGCGACGTCGGGGCGTGCGGCGGGGCGCAGTGCCCGGTAGTTGTCGAGTAGCCGCGGCATAGCGGCGAGCTGCCCGACATGGAACCACAGCTCCAGGGCGTTCTTCAGGTTGTTCTCGATCAGCTCGTGGAGCCCGGGGTGGTGACGTTGCGTGCTCAGGCTCACCGCATAGTCGGCGGCTGCGGCGGCCTCGGCGGCGAGCTGCTTGAGCCGGTTGACGGCCTGCTGATGCCGCGCCGGCACGTCGCGGCGTTCCAGGGCGAACAGCGCCACATCGATGTGTTCGCGCACCGGTGGGATCGCCGCGAGTAGCGCGGCCAGGTGTTCGGCCGGACACGGCTCGACCTCGACCCACGCGGGCAGCCCCGCTGGCAACGCCAGTTCGGTGCTGATGTCGTAGTCCGGGTTGACCCGGGCCTGACGAGCCCGCGAAATCCAGCCCTCCACCGCGGACAGCCACCCGGACACCTGCTGGAAGGTCACCGGAGGGACGTAGCCGACGGTGCCCGGGTTCGCGGCGTAGTCGGCATCGAGGAACGCCTCGCCGAGGCTCTGCAGCACGAACGCGTTCCACGCCGCAAGTAACTGGCTGGCGACCGCAGCCGGCGCGTCCCACACGGTGGTTCCGCCCGCGGTGAGCTCATCGCGCAGCTTCTCGGCGGCCATCAACTCGTCGAAGGCGGCCCGGCCAGCGCCGCGCAGGGCTTCCAACAGCACAGTGTCGCGTTCCCCTGCGAGGGTGGCGCGCATTTTCGTCAACAGCGTCGGGTGGTGCAGCGGGTCAGCCATGGAATCCTTTCGTCCCGGCAAAGATCTTGGGGTTCACGGTAGCTACCGGCCGCACCATCACCAGCAGGCCCCCACCGCAGCCGGTCGGGGAAGCGGCCGGCCGGCGCAGGTCACCAGGGCAAGCCAGGATCCCGTCCCACGCCGCCTGGTGACCGTCCGGTCCGATCCGGTTAGAAGCCGACGGGTTGCTCGACGTGGTCGGCGGGTTCCAGCTGGATGGTCGGGTGGGTGACGCCGTACTTCTCGGCGAGGATCTGGCGGGTGCGATCGAGCACGGCGTGCCAGTCGGCGTCATCGGCGATGACGATGTGGGCGGTGGCGGCTTCCATTCCGCTGGTGATGGTCCAGATGTGTAGGTCGTGGACCTCGGCGACGCCGGGGACCGCGGCCAGGTCGCGGATGGCGGCATCGACGTCGATGCCGGGTGGGGCGACCTCCATGATGATGCGCAGGGCTTGGCGCATGAGGGCCCAGGTGCGCGGGAGGATGAACAGGCCGATCGCGGCGGCGATGATGGCGTCGATGTACAGGAACCCGGTGAGCGTGATCACGACAGCGCCGACGATGACACCGATCGAGCCGAGCATGTCGGAGAGCACTTCCAGGTATGCGCCCTTGACGTTCAGGCTTTCCTTCGCACCGGCGGTCAGCAGCCGGAACGAGATGATATTGATGACCAACCCGACCGCCGCGATGATCAGCATAGACA